>JAGOGG010000109.1 GCA_017996795.1 Sediminibacterium sp.
CGACCCCATTTCCAAAATTAAATTCAACACCCTTCTTTAAAGCTAATTGATACAATGCATTGGTAATACTGATCATTCCTCCTTTAGGATAAAATGTTCCTTCATTGTGTTCCAAATGTGGAATCAATGAGAGCATAGCCGGTGCTTTGTACGGATTGCTTCCGTTATAGGTTGCGTATCGGTTAAACAATTGAACCAACTTAGGCGATTTAAATGAACGTTGATTATAACTATTCAAAGAACTAAATAGATAAGGCCATTTAACCGTTTGTATTGCTTTAAATATGGGTGCTTTAAAAAGTGTTTGAATTTTATGCAAGGAATATTGTAGAAAAATTCCAGCAATATGATGGTACGCGTCGGCCGATTTATTCAAGTATCGATTTAAGTTTTCTACTGGCTCATTGGTTTTTGCATGCAATTCTTCAGCAAATTTTTCGCGGTCGGCAAAAGCACTGATAATCGATCCATCCTCATAAAAATAATTACAAGCAACTGGTACTTTTTCGTAACTAAAATAGTCTTGCATAGGCTCGCCAGCAAATGCAAATAATTCTTCAATTAATTGAGGACGGGTAAACAAACTTGGGCCAGCATCAAACTGATAGCCACTTAATTCAAAATGACTGAGCTTTCCACCTGGATACTCATTCTTTTCAAAAACAGTAACTGTATATCCCATCACTTGCAACCGAATTGCTGCTGCCAAACCAGCAACGCCTGCCCCAATTACGATTGCTTTTCTTGTTGGAATAGTATTACTCATGTCCTTTATTTATTTTGTTGCATCCACCATGCATATACCTTTGGAAATGCAATTAAAAACCAGCTGGTAAATTCCGTTGGTTTTGTTGCAATTTGTTGATTGATGTTTTCAAATGTACGGAAAGCATAGTCTTTAACCTCTAAAGGATTGGGTTGAATATTTCCTTGATAGTTTCCTATAAATACATGGTCAAACTCGTATTCGGTTAAACCATTATCAAATGGGGCTTTATAAATAAAATCAAAGGCTTTTTCTAAAGGAGTATCAAAGCCCATTTCTTCTTGTAATCGCCTGTGTGCTGCGCTTTTGGTTAACTCGCCTGGTTTGGGATGACTGCAGCAGGTATTCGTCCATAAATTGGCGCTATGGTATTTGTTGCTTGCTCTTTGTTGCAACAACATTTCTCCTGCATCATTCAAAATAAAGACACTAAAAGCCCGGTGTAGTACCGCTTTTTCATGCGCTTCCATTTTCTCCATAAAGCCTATTTCCTGATCGGCTTCATTTACTAGAATCACTTGTTCTAACATGTATTAGAGCAGATTTAATTGACTTCTAATGCCTGCTTTTGCCAAGATAAACATCTTGCCATGGTCTGGAATTCTAACTCTTGTGTCTAGAATTTTTTGAGGCTGAAGTTTTTTAATTTTTTTGAACAAACTCAAATAATATTTATACGCAACATAAACCCCAAAACGGGCTTTTAAAGGCAATTGAAGTATGCCTTCATGAGCGTGATCAAAATCTTTTTGTATGTCTTCTTCAATTTTCAGTTTGTCTGCTTGGGTAAAATTACTGAAGTCGCAACCGGGGAAATACATTCGGTCTAGTCCTTCAAAATCTGCTTTTAAGTCACGCAAGAAATTCACTTTTTGAAATGCAGATCCTAGGCTGCAAGCATAGGGTTTCAGTTGTTCGTAGCTGCTTCGATTGCCATTGCAAAAAACATACAAACACATTAACCCAACCACTTCGGCACTTCCATATATATATTCTTCGTATCCCAATTTGTCGTACTGCTTCTTACCCAAGTCCATTTCCATGCTATGCAAGAATGCATCAATCAATTGGTGGTCTATTTTAAATTCATTTACCGTTAATTGAAAGCTATGTAAAATGGGATTCAAAGAAATTTTCTGCTCAATTGCCTGATAAGTGGTCGCTTTAAATTCTGACAGTAATGTTTCTTTATCGAAGTCATGAAATGAATCTACTATTTCGTCTGCAAACCTTACAAAACCGTAAATATTGAATACAGGTGTTCTAAGATCTTTGTGCAAGAGACGAATTGAAGAAGAAAAACTAGTGCTGTATAGTTCAGTAGTAATTCTGCTACATTCTTGGCTTACTTGGTGAAACAGTTTAATCATATAATTTCGAAATTTCTTTAGCCACCACTTCACCGCTTATCAAGCTAGGAGGTACTCCTGGCCCTGGAACGGTCAATTGTCCTGTAAAGAATAAGTTTTTTACTTTTTTACTTCTGCATGACGGCTTTAAAACAGCAGTTTGTAGCAAAGTGTTCGCTAAACCATATGCATTTCCTTTAAATGCATTGTACTCGCTTATGAAATCACCCTGCGCAAATGTTTTCTTATAAATAATTGCATCGGCTATTGATTGTCCAATCTGTTTTTCAATCCGTTTTACAATCAAATTAAAATATTTTTCCCGTAATTCTTCTGTATCGCCTGTTAAGCCCGTTGCAACGGGTATCAGTAAGAATAAATTTTCGCAACCTTCGGGAGCCACTGTTTGATCTGTTACAGAGGGTACACACATGTAAAACAACGGATCAGTAGGCCATTCTTTGGTTGTATAAATTTCTTTACCGTGTAATCCAAAATCGGTATCAAAAAATAAAGAATGATGTGGCACTCCGGTTAAACGTTTGTTTAAGCCAATATAATACAGCAAACAGCTGGGTGCCATTACTCGTTTCTCCCAATATGCTGGTGTGTAGGTTTGGTATTGAGGCTGTAATAGATCGGTTTCAACATGGTGGTAATCTGCTCCACCCACAATTACATCTGCTTCAAGGGTTATCATTACTTTTCCTGCTGGTGTATTAGCCATGCAAGAAACTGATTTTGCTATCCCTTTTTCTACATTAATTTGGTTTACACTATGACTAAACCTAAAATCAACTCCTAATGAAACCGCTAAATCATACATGCCTTGTACAATTTCATACATGCCTTTATTGGGATACCATGTTCCTCCTTTGATATCGGCATAATTCATTAAACTGTATAAAGCGGGTGTATGTTCAGGCAAAGCACCTAAAAATAATACAGGAAATTCCATTAATTCAACCAGCTTGGGATTCTTAAAATACTTGCCAACATGAGATTTCATTGAATTGAATACATCCAATTTAAAAACTCCTTTTACCAAATCAATGTCTAAGAATTCAGTAAGTGATTGCCCTGGTTTGAATACCAATTTGTTAACTCCTACTTCGTATTTGTAAGCAGCTTCTTTCATGAACAAGTCTAACTGATTACCGGCACCTGGCTCTAATTTTTCGAATAAGGCTTTTAATTCTTGGTAATTGGCGGGTATATCTGTTACATCGTCTGGCCAATACACCCTATATGAGGGGTCTAGTCGGGTAAGCTGATAATAATCGCTCACTTTTTTTCCAAACTGCTCAAAGTACCGTTCAAATACATCGGGCATCCAATACCAGCTTGGGCCCATATCAAATGTAAAGCCTTGGGCAGAATATTTTCTAGCTCTCCCTCCAGGTAATTCATGCTTTTCTAGTACAGTAACATTCCAGCCCGATCTGGCTAGAAAGGAAGCCGCGGACATGCCCGCGAAACCACTTCCGATAACGATCGCTTGCTTATTCTTCACTTGAAATGTAAGTTAATAAAAATTCTTAGAAACGCTGAACATGCGCTTTCAGCAGCTTTCTCGCAAAGTGAATTCTGCTTTTAATGGTACCCAATGGCTCATCTAACATTTCTGCAATTTCGTGGTATTTGTAACCATCAAAATACAATAAAAATGGATTTCTGAAAATCTCTGGAAGATTATGAATGGCTTGTTTAACTTCCTTCATATTTATTCCAGCAATGGCTTCATTGGCAACAGCACCTTGATTAAAATCTAATAAGAATTCATTTGGGGTATTGTCAAAAATGGTTGCTTGCTTAGATTTTCTTCTATAATTATTGATGAAAATATTACGCATAATCGTGTACAACCATGCTTTAATATTGGTACCAACATTGTACTTGTCTTTGTTAGCCAATGCCCTGAACAAAGTTTCCTGATATAGGTCTTTTGCCGCTTCCTGATCGCGAGTTAGGGTAACCGCAAATGGTTTCAAAAAATCCGCATTGTTAACCAGCATTTGATTGAAATCTAGCGTTGACATGGCTTATTGTTTAATTTATTAGACCATAAAGCTAAACATAATATTCGGTATGCAAGGATATTTTTGTTTAATTTTTACTAAAGAAATGTGAAACAAAAAACCCGCTGATAGCGGGTTGATTGATTGCTGTTTAAACATTATAATTTTATGCTATAGCGAACTCATGTATTCCATTACTTCGGTTAATGACTTTTTAAAAGACACATTATTAGGGATTCTCTTCTTATAATTCTGGGTTAATGCACCTGAAACAATTACCTGGAATTCTGGAATTCTATTCTGTACGTTAATCAGAAACTTTTCGAAATTAAAGTTATGTGCAACAGATGTTAAATGGGAATACAAGAAATCTGGCTTTTTTAAGGTAGCCACATATTCCACATCTTTTAATGGCACATTTGAACCCAAGTAAATGACCTTGATTCCTCTGCTCTTAAACAAATAATAAGTAAACAACACACCTAGCTCATGGTGTTCCCCTTCAGGTAAAAAGACCAATACCGTCTTTTTTTGCACCAATGGAACATGGCAATTTTCAATTCCCATAATCAGCTTCTGTCGAATAATATTAGTTACCAAGTGCTCTTGGGCAGGGTTAATATGGTTAGTCAACCATAAAATTCCAATTCGCTCTAAAAAGGGGAAAATGATTTGTGGAATGGTTTTTTCAATCCCTTTAGACTTGATATAGCCATCTAGAAGCATTTCAAACTCTTCAATTTTCATATCGACCATACAGCTGATCAACTCATTTACCATACGCTCAATCTGTGCTTGAGTTTGGTTTAATGAGAGTGTTTTTTCCCGCATTTCGGCGGTGCTCATCTTGTCAATATGAGAAATCTTAAAACCGTATTTATTCAATAATGCAATATTGAGTACGGTCTTCAACTCGTCACCAGAATAGTAACGAATATTGGTTTCGGTGCGCTGTGGGTTTAGGAACGTATACCGCTGTTCCCAAATACGGATGGTATGCGCTTTAATACCCGACAGGTTTTCTAAATCTTTGATTGTAAAGGCATTCATATCATAGTAACGCTACTAATCCAGATTTGTTTAAAAGATTTACAAAACCTTTAAACGCTTTAGGTATTCGCCATAGCCACTCTTTGCATATTTCTCGCCCAATAGCATTAATTGTGCCCGATCAATAAAGCCCATTCTGTAAGCTACTTCTTCAATACAACCCACTTTTTGGCTTTGGCGTTTTTCAATTACACGAACGAATTCACAGGCATCGGCAAATGAATCAAATGTTCCCGTATCTAGCCAAGCAGTACCTCTGTTCATTATGCCTACTTGCAAAGTTCCTTTTTCTAAATAAACCCTATTTACATCAGTAATTTCGTATTCGCCTCTTGGTGATGGAGCTATATTTTTAGCAATTTCTACAACGGAGTTATCATAAAAGTACAAGCCAGGAACTGCGTAATTAGACTTGGGTTGTTTGGGTTTTTCTTCTATTGAAATCGCTTGCTTTTGATCATTAAATTCTACCACACCATAACGCTCTGGATCATGTACTTCATATGCAAACACGGCTGCTCCATTTACATCGTTAAAGCTTTGTACCAACTTACTAAAACCTGCACCGTAAAAAATATTATCGCCTAAAATCAAACAAACTTTATCGCTTCCAATAAATTTTTCGCCAATTACAAAAGCTTGTGCCAATCCATTTGGTTCGTGCTGTACTTCATAAGAAAAACTACATCCAATCTCTGAACCATTACCCAAGAGTCTTTTAAATTGGTCTTGATCTTGTGGCGTTGTAATAAATAATATCTCTTTGATACCTGCCAACATCAATACCGAAAGGGGATAATAAATCATTGGCTTATCATAAACAGGCATCAACTGTTTGCTGATTCCCTTGGTAATCGGATATAATCTTGTTCCTGATCCGCCTGCTAAAATGATTCCTTTCATATGGTTGGTATAAGCGTTGAGTTAAAATTGTAAAGTATTTACTGTATCGCGCAATAAGGGCAATATCAAATCTTTATCAGACAACTTTATTTCGTTTTCTGGAAGTTTCCAATCGATGGCCAAATCTGGATCGTTGTAAATGATTCCCCCCTCTGATGCTTTATGATAATAGTTGTCTACTTTGTAAAAGAAAGTGGCTTGCTCACTCAACACAACAAAACCATGCGCAAATCCACGAGGCACAAAAAATTGGGTTCTGCTTTCCCCTGTTAATTCTACTGCAACATGTTGTCCAAAGGTTTTAGAATCCTTTCGGAGGTCTACCGCAACATCCAGCACTGCTCCACTCAATACCCTAACTAATTTAGCTTGTGCAAATTCACCATTTTGATAATGCAATCCCCTTAACACGCCTTTAGATGAACTCGATTGATTGTCTTGTACAAAATCAATGGCTACACCCGTTTTTTCTAAGAAAGTATTTCGATTAAAACTCTCAAAAAAATAACCACGACTATCTCCAAAAAATGTGTCGTGAATAATAAAGCAACCTTCAATGGGGGTATATTCAATCTGCATAATTACTTGTTGCTGTACATTGATTCATAATAGTGTTGATAGTTGCCGCTGGTTACATTATTCAACCAATCGGTATTGGCCAAAAACCAATCGATTGTTTCACTTAATCCTTCTTGGAAGGTAACACTTGGTTTCCATCCCAACTCACGATTAATTTTAGACGCGTCAATGGCATATCTTCTATCGTGACCTGGTCTGTCTTTGATATATGTTATTAAATTTTCGCTGGTGCCAGCTGGCTTACCCAATTTCTCATCCATTTGGGTACACAATAATTTAACTAAATCAATATTTTTCCACTCGTTAAATCCACCAATATTATAGGTTTCGCCTGTTACACCATTGTGAAAGACCATATCAATCGCAATCGCATGATCTTTTACATATAACCAATCACGGGTATACAATCCATCTCCATAAACAGGCAATGGTTTGCCTTGAATAATATTATTAATAAACAAGGGGATCAATTTCTCCGGAAAATGAAATGGCCCATAGTTATTCGAGCAGTTCGAAATCACTGTTTGTAAGTGATAGGTTTCATGATAAGCTCTTACAAAATGATCAGATGATGCCTTACTTGCAGAGTAGGGAGAACGTGGGTCGTATGCGGTTTCTTCCGTAAACAATCCTTCCGCGCCTAAGCTTCCATATACTTCATCTGTTGATACATGATAGAAACGATGATTGTTTAAATCTGCAGCCCATTTTTGCTTAGCAGTATTTAATAGATTAA
>JAGOGG010000008.1 GCA_017996795.1 Sediminibacterium sp.
CGATCTTTTTAATTGTTCCAGCGTGCCTGTAAAGAGAAAACTTTGTCCTATAAGATTCCCATCGCTCATCACTTCTTTTTTACTATTTTCCATTTGCAAGCCTAATTCAGCTAGTTCATGCAACATGGCAATATTTTGGGGGTTTCCAAAGAAACCTTGGATACTCTTTGCTACTTTGATACCTACGTCTTCTAGTTGTAACAGTTCTTCTTCAGTTTTGTTGATAAATTCTAGAATATGAGACACTGCATTCGCAAGGGTTTTAGCGGTAGTTTCACCAACAAAACGAATCCCCAATGCATAAATTAATCTGTAAAGTGGTTGTTGCTTACTGGCTTCAATAGCCATTTGCAAATTCTCAATTGATTTTTTCCCAAATCCTTCTAGTTGAGTAAGTGTATGGAAGTTTAATCGATAGATACTAGGAATATCTTTGATTAACCCCATTTCATAAAACTTTCGAATATTGGCTTCTCCAAAACTTTTAATATCCATGGCATCTTTGCTTACAAAATGAATCATCTTTTCTACTACTTGTGCAGTACACTCTATATTAATACATCTCCAAACAGCTTCTCCTTCTTCTTTAAATAATTCACTATTACAGACAGGACAATTCTTTGGAAAAATGATTGTTGACTCATTCCCAGCTCTTAGGTCAGGTAAACTTTTTACAATCTGGGGTATAACATCTCCGGCTCTTTCAATTAAAACTTGATCTCCTTTTTTAAGATTCTTTTGTAATATATAATCTTCATTGTGAATAGATATACTTGATACAGTAACGCCTCCTAAAAAGACTGGTTTTAATTTAGCAACAGGCGTTACTGCACCTGTTCTTCCAACTTGAAATTCTACGTCTAGCAAGGTAGTAGTTGCTTGTCTTGCTTTAAATTTAAAAGCGATTGCCCATCTGGGATGATGCGAAGTCATCCCCATTTTTTCTTGTTGTTGTATATCATTCACCTTAATAACCATGCCATCAATTTCATAAGGGAGGTGGTCCCTTTTGGCTTCGTAAGCAAGGCAATAATCAATCACTCCTTGGATTCCTTTTACCACTTTCTTCTCTTCTTTGGGCGACCTAAAACCCATATCCCATAATAAATCTAAGCTACCTGAATGGCTATTTAATTCAAGAGAATGGTTTGCACTTTGATGGGTTACATAGCTTACATGGTATAGAAATGCGTCTAAATTTCGTTCAGCCACTTCTTTGGGATCTTTCATTCTAAGGCTCCCTGAAGCCGCATTTCTGGGGTTGGCTAAACTAGGCAACCCTTGTTCCATTAATTTCTGATTGTATTTTTCAAATGCAGCTTTGCTTAAAATAACTTCTCCTCTTATTTCTATCTGGTGAATGCCTTTAGATGAAAAGGGTGCAGACAATGGGATTGATTTTATTTGACGAATATTTTGGGTAATATTTTCACCTGCAACTCCGTCTCCTCTGGTAATTGCCTTGATTAATAAGTCGTTTTCATATATCAAGGAAATACTGGCTCCGTCAAATTTTGGTTCAACGCAATATTCAATTTCATTTTCTTTAGTTAGTTCCCTGGCTTTTCGGTCAAAATCAATCAGGTCTTCTGCATTATAGCTATTGTCTAAACTTAACATTGGAACCAAATGTGGCGTTGTTTCAAAGCCTTGGTTTAAGCTATTCCCTACTCTTTGAGAAGGGGAGTCTGGAGTGATTAAATCAGGATGGGCTTGTTCAATCTTAAGTAACTGTTGGTAAAGTTGGTCGTACTCATAATCTGAAATGAGTGGGTCATTTAATACGTAGTAACGATGTTCATGGTATTTTAAGAGGTCCTTTAATTGGTCAATCTTTTCTACAGTATACATAAATGGTTCTTGAGCTGTAAAGATAGAAATTACCACACAACCCTTAACTTTGTGTATTAACGACGCAATTGCCGGAGTATACTCCAAATGTTAGGCCATATGAAGAAAAATTCCGTAAAAGCGGTGCACCACTTAGTGGATACCTATCCCAAAGTGCCGCTTACTGTAGACTGTGTCATTTTTGGCTTTGAAGAAAGCAAGCTAAAAGTATTGTTGATAAAGAGCGATTTAGCTTTTTTTCAATGGAAACTTTCTTTGTTAGGAGACTTTGTAAAAAATAACGAAGATCTTGATTCTGCCGCTTATCGTATTCTAAAAGAGCGTACGGGCATGAATAATGTCTTTTTAGATCAAGTGAAAGTTTTTGGCAAACCAGATCGTCATCCTGGGGGTAGAGTAATTACCATAGCTTACTGTTCTTTATTGAATATTCAACACCACGCACTTAATATTCATGAAAATGAATTAGACTGGTACGATTATGATACGTTAAAGGAAATGGCTTTTGACCATTTAGAAATAGTAGAAGAATGCCATAGCTGGCTTCAAAAAAGAATTCAGGAACATCCTTTAGGTTTTAATTTATTGCCTGATAAATTTTCGTTAAGAGAGCTGCAAAATTTATACGAAGCCATTTTAGGGGTTTCTATGGACAGAAGAAATTTTAGAAAAAAGTTTGCTTCTATGGACTTGTTAATTGATACCAACGAAATGGAACAGGACGTATCGCATAGACCTGGAAAACTGTATCAGTTTAATTTTGAGAAGTACGAAAAAAAGAAGCGTAAGTGGATTGGGATCGATTTTTAGTATTTCTGCTAATGTTCCTTTACTTTTACCCAAACACTATAGTATGCTATATTCAATGACTGGTTACGGCAGAGCAGAGCAATCCATTGGCGATAAAAATTTCTTGATTGAAATCAAATCTTTGAATGGTAAGCAATTTGATTTAAGATTGAATATACCTTCTTTGTTAAAGCCCTATGAATTTGAAGTTCGCAATAATTTAAATGAAGGTTTACAACGTGGTAGTGTTGAATGTAATATTTCAATAAAAATGAATGGTGCAAATAAGCCAGTAACCATTAATACAGATTTAGCAAAAGCCTATTTTCAGCCTGTTGCACAATTAGCCAATGAGTTGGGTTTAGAAACAGGAGATATATTAAGTACTATCCTAAAATTACCTGATGTAATTACTCCTTCAACCGAAATGCTTTCAGAGTCTGAATGGACGAGTTTCGAAAAATTATTAAAAGAGGCCATTGCTCAACTAAATAATCACCGAAAAGAAGAGGGTAAATCAATTGAAGCAGATTTATTAGTAAGATTAAAAAATATAGAAACCCAACAAGCATTAATTACCACACTAGAACCACTTAGAAGAACAAAAATAAGAGAGGGTTTAATGAAAGTATTAGAAGAGAATGTGGGTAAGGAAAACTATGATCCAAATAGACTTGAACAAGAGTTGATTTATTATATAGAAAAAATTGATATCAGCGAAGAGCAGGTTCGATTAAACAACCATTGTGCATATTTCAGAACAATTTTAGCCGAAGAAGGCATTTCTAAAGGGAAAAAACTCTCTTTCATACTTCAAGAGTTTGGAAGAGAAATAAATACAACTGGCTCCAAAGCATATGATGCCAATATGCAAAAAGCGGTTATTTTGATGAAAGATGAGCTAGAGAAAGCCAAAGAGCAAATATTGAACGTTCTATAATATAGACTGCTTATGTATCTTTACTAAAATAATTCATGTGAGAATTTGTACTGGTATTTTCTTGGTTTTATTGTTTTTAACTAGCTGTGAATCGAATGGTGTTTTTGAAAAGACTCAATTTTTTCCAGACCATAGTTGGGAGTCTTCTAAAAATCCATTCTTCAAGTTTACTATAACAGACACTGTTTCCTTATATCATATATATGCAGTAGTTCGTCATGAAGATGCCTATCGATACAATAATTTATGGGTAAAATTCACTACTCAATCACCTGGCGATACAGCTAAAATTCAATTGCTCAACTTAAGATTAGCAGATAATAAAAGGGGGTGGCAAGGGGTTGGAATGGATGATATTTTTGATCATAGAATTAGAATAACACAAGCACCTTTAAAGTTAAGAGCAGGAAATTATAGTTTTGGCATTCAACAAGCTATGCGTGAAGATCCGCTTCCGCATATTTTAAATGCAGGTATTCGTGTAGAAAAAATTGCGAAATGAATACGCTTAAGCCACCCAAATTAGCAGTAGTTACTTTTGTTTATTGGTTCCTGTTGTTATACATGATTGCAGCTTTGGCATGGTGGTTCATTGCATTAGAAAAACAAAATAGTATAATGACCGCTATCCGGGTATCTGAGTTATTAAAAGATGATCCACTTTACCTCTCTAAGTTAGCTAACATACAAGAAATGAGCAGCCGTAAAACTGCTCAGTACATTGGTGAAGGAATTACTTTTTTAGCTTTAATATTGGTTGGAGCCGTATACGTTTATAGGGCTACTAGGCGTCAATTAAAATTTTCTTCGCAGCAGCAAAATTTCATGATGGCCATCACCCATGAATTAAAAACGCCTATTGCAGTAGCACAACTAAATTTAGAAACACTACAAAAAAGAAAACTAGAAGAAGACAAACAACAAAAACTGATTGCAAATACTTTACAGGAAGCAAACAGACTCAATACACTTTGTAATAATATTCTTTTTACTTCGCAGCTAGATGCAGGTGGTTATTCTGTAAACTTTCAAGAACTAAATCTAACAGATATTGTAGAAACCTGTGTGGATGATTGTAAAAGCAGATTCCCCGAACGGGTTATTACAGAAGCTATTGAAGAAAATAGGTTAATGCAAGGCGATCCATTTCTCTTACAAATGCTGGTAAATAATCTCTTAGAAAATGCTTTGAAATATTCTCCAAAGAATATGCCTATTCATGTCTCACTTTCTTTTGCAGCAAATAAAAATGTTTTGTCTATAGCAGATTTAGGTCAAGGGATTGCAGATCAAGAAAAGAAAAAAGTTTTTGATAAGTTTTATAGAAGCGGAAGCGAGAATACCAGAAAAGCACAAGGAACCGGTTTAGGGCTTTATTTGTGCAAAAAAATAGCTGAAACCCATAATGGCTACATTTCTGTGACAGATAATCAGCCAAACGGGAGTATTTTTACTGTACTATTCAAATGACAATAATGACAGCCGAAAAAGCCAATGTACTTGTGGTAGAAGACGAACTTAATTTGCATGAAGCGCTTAAGTTGAACTTGGAAATGGAAGGCTACGAAGTTTCTTCAGCCTTTGATGGAAATGAAGCCCTTAAGAAAGTAGAAAATGCTTATTTCGACTTAATTATTATGGATGTAATGCTTCCTGAGTTAGATGGCATTAGTGTTACAGAAAGTATTCGTGTTCATAATAATGAAGTTCCTATCTTAATGCTGAGTGCAAAAAATGCACCTGCAGATAAAGTACTTGGATTAAAAAAAGGAGCTGACGATTATTTAACCAAGCCCTTTAATTTGGATGAATTATTAATTAGAGTAGCTAAGCTAATTGAAAAAAATAAGCGACTTCAAGTAAAAGAGTCAATTGGTGATCAATATCAATTTGGAAAAAACCTAATAGATTTTAAAGCACAAGATGCCATCACTTGGAATGGATTAAGGGTTGATTTGAGTAAGAAAGAAGCTATGTTGCTGAAGCTTTTAATAGAAAATAAAGGCGAAGTAGTTACCAGAGAAAAAATTCTCCAAGTTGTTTGGGGCTACAATGTTTATCCCACAACACGTACTATTGATAACTTCATTTTAAGCTTCAGAAAATACTTTGAAGAAGACAGCCGTAACCCAGTATACTTTCATTCCGTTAGAGGAGTTGGATATAAATATACTGACTAGGTCTTAATTGCAATATTCTTAGTTACTTATTCGTTATGAGGGGTACAAAAACCTGCCCATGTCTCTAGCATCTCTACTTGATTTTCTCGAACCCATTAACCTAGCTGAAATTTCGAATGATGAGGGTTTTAAAGATACCCAAATTGGAAAACATATATTGGTGCATGAAGACGAGTTGCCAGATATATCCGATGCCGATTTAGTGATAGTTGGTTGTGGTGAAATGAGGGGTATGGGAATGCAGTACACCAATACAGAAGCCCCCAATAAAGTGAGGGAACAATTTTACAAATTGTATTATTGGCATACAGAAGTTACCGTAGCCGATCTGGGGAATATCAAAATTGGGGCAAGCTTACAAGATAGTTATGCTGCGGTAAGAATGGTGGTAAGTGAATTGTTACAAATGGGTAAAAAAGTGTTGATTTTAGGGGGTTCTCATGATATAACTACTCCACAATATGCTGCATATGGATCTTTGAATAAAATAATTGATGCAGTAACGGTTGATGCTAGAATCAACTTAGACATGGATAGCTTAGAACCTGCAGATATGTTCTTAGTAGACATGTTTACTGGTATTCCTAATCACTTAAGACATTATACGCATATGGCTTTCCAAAGCTATTTCATGCATCCAAATATGCTGGAAACCATTAATAAGCTTGGGTTTGACTGCTATAGAGTAGGTAGGGTAAAAGAAGCAATAGAAGAAATGGAACCTGCTATCAGAAATAGTGAACTGGTAAGTTTTGATATTGAAGCCATTCAATATGCACATGCACCGGCAAATAGAGTATCGCCAAATGGGCTAAATGGTGAAGAAGCTTGTACATTGATGCAATATGCTGGCATGAGTAGTATTTGTAATTCAATCGGAATTTATGGATACACTGTTGCCAACGATTCACATCATATGACTGCTATACAACAAGCACATATGATCTGGTATATTATTGATGGAATTCATAGGGGAAAACAAGAAGCTGATTTAGAAAACAAAACAGAGTTTAATGAATTTACCATGGCATTTGCTGAAGTTGAAACTTCTTTTTTACAAAGTAAAAGAACAGGAAGATGGTGGATGCAATTACATGATGGCAAATATGTAGCTTGCAGTTATAAAGATTATATGATTGCTTGCAACAATGATATTCCTGAACGTTGGTTAAGAGCAGTTGAACGAAGTTAATAAAAGCCTTATGCAAAAACTTTTCTATTTCGCTTCCCTATTCATTTTTGCCAGTGCTTGTAAAGTACAGAAGTCTTTACAGCAAGATTCAAAACTAAAGCAGGTATCCACCGTTCAACAACCTTTATCATTTGAGCAGCAGGCCAAGCAATCTATTTTAGAAAAACCAGAGCTTATTCCAGCTCATGTGGGTATTAGTTTATTTGATTCAAAAACAGAAAAATTCCTATATAATTATCAGGCGGATAAATATTTTATTCCAGCCAGCAATACCAAAATATTTACTTGTTATGCTGCAATGAAAAATCTGAGCGACAGTATTGTTGCCTTTGAATATTTGCCCGACGAAGAAAATATTGCACTTAGATTCACTGGCGATCCTAGTTTTTTACACCCAGATTTTGAAGAACAACGTGCATATGATTTCCTAAAAGCCAATGCGCCTAAGATTACGATTGTTGCACCTAGGTATCATGCAACGGCTTTTGGTAATGGATGGGCTTGGAATGATTACGATGCCGACTATTCTCCTGAACGTTCTCCAATGCCCATATATGGCAATTTGGTTTACTTTGGAAAAAATGGAAATCGCATTACGGTAACCCCAAAAGCTTTCAAAGATTCCTTGGTCATTTTTTCAAGCACTGAAGATGGACGATATACCATTAATCGAGAGAAAGATCAGAACAGTTTTACGGTAGAAAAAAGCAATCGGGTATTTAATGGAACAGCTATACCGTTCGTAGTGAAAAAAGAAATGGATCAACTAATGATACCCTTATTAGAAGATACGTTAAATCGAGTATTGAATTATGCCAATGCTGTGGCTGTTGATCAACCCAATTGGAAGAAATTCTATTCGCAGCCAACCGATAGCTTGCTAAAAATAATGATGCATCGAAGTGATAACTTTTTTGCTGAACAAACTTTGCTCATGGTGGGTAACGAAAAAATTGGGATGATGGATGACTCCAAAGTCATTGATACTTTATTAAAATTAGATATGAAGGGAATGCCACATCAACCAAGATGGGTAGATGGAAGTGGTTTGAGTAGGTATAATATGATGACACCACAAGATTTCATCTGGGTATTAAATAAAATGAAACAAGAACAGCCATGGGAAAGAATCAAAACTATTTTTCCTACTGGTAATACTGGCACATTGGGTGGCTTATATAAAGGCTACGAAAATAAAATATTCGCAAAAACAGGCACACTCACCGGACATGTTGCTTTGAGCGGCTTTGTAATTACGAATCAAGGTAAAGAATTGATTTTTTCTATCATGGTCAATGCACATCAATCTGCAGCAGGTACCATTAGAAAACATATAGAACAATTTTTAACCACCGTAATTAGTGAATATTAATTAACGCTCAAATAATTGCTCTAAATAATTTCCCTTGTATTCAATATAAGTAGGTTTACCAGTGGGAGTGATATTGGGTGTATTGCATTCAAACAAATTATTTACTAGCACTGCCATTTCTTTTTGATCAAGGGTCAAACCGGTTTTGATGGATTGTTGTTTGGCCATACAACGCACCAGTTTTTCTTTTTTGCTGAAATTGATATCGCTGTTAAAATGTTTGAACTGTTCTATCAACATTTCAATGGCATGCTTTTCGTTACCAACAATTATATCTGCTGGGGTTCCTTGGATTACAAATTGGTATTGTTCATCTTTTTCAATTTGGTATCCAATTAATTGAAGATCGGGTAATAACTCTTGAAGTAAAACACTATCCGAAGCCGCTAGTTCTAAAGGAATGGGAAATAAACTTTTTTGCGTGGGGGCTTGCTTTGAATGAACGGCTAAACTATACTGTTCATACAACACTCTCTCATGTGCAAATTGTTGGTGAACCAATAAAAAGCCTGTTTGAGTAGTAGCAATGATATAGGTGTTTTGAACTTGTAAATAGTGCTGTATTTGAGGGATATTCAATAGTCGTCCACCAGTAAAAGATTCTTCTAATATTGGTTCACTTGAAATTCCTCCAATTGTTCCGGTTGAATCGGTTTGTTCGCTTGGCTTAAAAAAATCTTTCCAACTTTTTAATTCAGATTTTGGTGTAGGCTCAATAAAATGAGCTTGGTGTTTTTGCGAAAATGTTTTGTACAAACTAGAAGACACCGCAGCTTCTTGATCATTTCTAGTAAAGGGTTTACTTACTGCGTCTAATCCTTGTATATCTGCATTTAATGAAAAATCTAAAGAGGGTGCAATACTAAATTGAGCCAATGCATGTTTTACAGCAGCCTGAACAAATGCATAAACAATTTTTTCATCCTCAAATTTGATTTCTTGTTTGGTAGGATGAACATTAATATCAATTTGAGTTGGGTCTAGGTCAATATATAAAACATAACTGGGAAAACTATCTTTGGCAATCATGCCCTCAAATGCGGCATTTACTGCATGATTTAAATAGGCGCTTTTGATGAATCGATTGTTTACAAAAAAGTATTGGTCACCTCTGGTTTTTCTAGCAGTTTCAGGTTTCCCAATAAATCCAGAAATATTCATATAGTCGGTTTCCTCTAAAACATTTACCAACTTTGCATTATAGCTATTCCCTAAAATTTGAACTATTCTTTGTTTGTGATTGCCCGATTCTAGATGATATACTTCTTGTCCATTGCTATTTAACGAAAAAAATATTTCAGGATAAGCCATTGCAACCCGAATAAATTCATCCATAATATGCCGCATTTCTGCAGCATTGCTTTTTAAAAAATTTCTTCTTGCAGGTACGTTGAAGAACAGATTTTTCATACTGATGCTAGTGCCTTCAGGTGCAACACAAGCTTCATCCTTAATAATTTTGCTGTGTTCAACTTCAACTAATATTCCTAATTCATCGGCTGCTCTTTTAGTTTTTAGTTCTACTTGCGCAACAGCAGCAATAGAGGCCAATGCTTCCCCTCTAAAACCCATTGTTTTGATTTTGAATAAATCATCAATATGGCTGATTTTACTGGTAGCATGTCTTTCAAATGCCATCTTTGCATCTTCCGGACTCATTCCCTTTCCATTATCAATTACTTGAATCAATGCCTTGCCGGCATCATTTACCAATAATTTTATTTTGGTGGCTCCAGCATCAACTGCATTTTCTAATAGTTCTTTCACTGCACTGGCAGGTCTTTGAATAACTTCTCCTGCCGCTATTTGGTTGGCTATATGATCGGGTAATAAATGAATAATATTGCTCACAATAAATGTCTTTCTACGCTACTGTTCTAATGAATAAAAGTTTGTAAAAATAAGATTCCTACTCCATCTACAAGGAAGAGTTAAGTAAATTTGCACTCAAATTAATTGAATATGCATCCAAAAGCCGATATACAGAAGATTCCACGCAAGTTATTACCAACCAATTATACCGTAACCGATTGGGATGCCTTAGAGCCCTTTTTTAAAGAATTGAACGAAAGAACTATAACTAGTAAGGCAGAATTAGAAAATTGGCTGATTGACCTAAGTGAATTGGAAGCAGTAGTAAGTGAAGATGCATGCTGGAGACAAATCAAAATGACTTGTGATACTACCGATAAAAGCTTAGAGGAAGCATTCACCTATTTCTGCATGGAAATTCAACCTAAGCTGCAACAATATGCCGATGCACTTAACAAAAAATTGGTGAATTGTTCTTTTACGGCAGAATTAGACCAAGCTGCATATCATACTTATTTACGTTCAGTTAAAAAAAGCATTGAATTATTCAGGGAAGAAAATATTCCCATTATAGCTGAATTGAGCGTTTTACAACAACAGTACGGAACCATTGCCGGTAAAATGACTGTTGAAGTAGAAGGCAAAGAGTATACGTTGCAGCAAGCAGCTAAATTTTTAGAAAGTAGTGATCGAAAAATTAGAGAGGCGGTTTATTATAAAATTCAAGAGAGAAGAAAGCAAGACGAGCAACCCATGCACGACTTGTATAGTTCATTAATTGCAAAAAGACATCAAATTGCCCTCAATGCAGGCTTTGAAAATTTTCGTGATTATAAGTTTAAAGAGTTAGGTAGGTTCGATTATACCAAAGAAGACTGCTTCCAATTTCATGATGCAGTAAAGCAATACGTGCTTCCTTTAGTGAATGAAATTTATGATCGCAAAAAACAAAAGCTACAGCTCAATACCCTGAAACCATGGGATACCGAAGCAGAACCCGCAGGTACTGCGCCTTTAAAGCCGTTTACAACAGGTGAAGAATTGTACGAGAAAACAGTGAAATGTTTTGATCAACTCAATCCATTTTTTGCAGATTGTTTACGCAAGATGAAAGAGATGAATCATTTTGATTTAGAAAGTAGAATAGGCAAAGCACCAGGTGGATACAATTGTCCGCTGTCAGAAAGTGGAGCTCCGTTTATTTTTATGAATGCCGCAGGACAAATGAGCGATGTTACTACGATGGTACACGAGGGTGGACATGCCGTTCATTCATTCTTAGCTCATCCTTTAAAGTTGTCGGCCTTCAAAGAGTATCCAATGGAAATTGCTGAAGTAGCCAGCATGGCAATGGAGCTCTTTAGTATGGATCATTGGCAGGCATTTTTTGAAAATGAAGCTGATTTAAAAAGAGCCAAGGAGCATCAATTAGAGAGAACTATTACCATTTTCCCATGGATTGCCATCATAGATCAATTTCAACATTGGGTTTACGAACATCCGCAACATAGTGTAGAAGAAAGAACCAGCGAATGGATGCGCATATTAAATCAATTTTCTACCAGTAGTATTGATTATTCTGGTTTAGATGAATTTAGAAAAATTGGATGGCAAAGACAGTTGCATTTATTTGAAGTGCCTTTCTATTATATTGAATATGGCATTGCTCAATTAGGCGCAATTGGATTGTGGATGCAGTACAAACAAAACCCAAACAATGCTTTAGAAAATTATATGAACGCTTTGAGTTTAGGGGGCACTAAAACCTTGCCTGAATTGTATAAAGCAGCTGGGTTAGAATTCAATCTAACGCCAGCTTATATTAAAACATTAATGGAATTTGTAAAGACCGAAATGGATCAGCTTAAATAACAATGAGTTATTCTGGCTTAGGTCCATTGGGTGGATTATTGCCTTGAGCAGGTCTAGGGGGTCTATTTTGTTGAGGTCCTCTAGGTCCACGTGGTCCTTGCGGATTATTTTGTGGTGGATTATTCTGCTGCGGTCTGCGTGGTCCTTGGTTCGGGCCTTGATTAGGTCCTTGCCCTTGTTGAGGAGGTCTATTTGGGCCTCGCTGAGGACCATTCCCCTGAGGTCTATTTTGTTGCGGTCCGTTTTGGCTGCCTCGTTGTTGGTCTCTTCTTCTCCTATCGTTTTTCTCTAACGATTTTAAACTGATTTGACCAACCAATTCAACAAATGCAGGTTCAGCTTCTTTTTGTTTGCTGTTTACAATTTCAACGGCCTGTAATTCATCCACGCGCTGTCCTTGTTTATTCAAACGTTTTATTTCTTTTACTCTATCAATGGTTAAAGGATAATGCTTGGTATTATTAGGAAGAATATACCACATCAAATTTTTGAAAATATCTTTTTTAATCAAATGAGCCGTACCCATTGCAGTATCTAAAGTATCTGCATAATCAGGGAATTGTTGCAATGCATCTAAATAAGTATCTAACTCATAATTTAAACAGCATTTTAATCTTCCGCACTGACCACTCAATTTTGTTTGATTAATAGAAAGGTTTTGGTAACGAGCTGCAGTGGTATTCACACTTTTGAAATCGTTTAACCAAGTACTGCAACACAATTCTCTTCCACAAGAACCAATACCGCCTAATTTAGCAGCTTCTTGACGAATACCTATCTGCCTCATTTCTACTTTAATCTTAAAGTCGCCAGCAAATATTTTAATCATTTCACGGAAGTCTACTCTATCATCAGCTGTATAAAAGAAAGTTCCTTTTTTTCCATCTGCCTGAATTTCTACTTCACTCAATTTCATTTGTAAATTCAAACTACGAGCAATAGTGCGGCTTCTTGCTAATATTTCTTTTTCCCTGCTTTTGCTTATTTCAAAACTTTCAATATCTCTATCGGTGCTTTTGCGAAGAATCTTTTTTATCTCTGGGCTAAACTCATCCACTTGTTTTTTCTTTAACTGCATCCGAACCAATTCTCCAGTAAGACTTACTTCACCTACATCAAAACCACTAACCCCTTCAACGGTTACGTATTCCCCTTTCTCTAAATATTGTAAGGTTGTATTTCTGAAAAATTCTTTTCTGCTGCCTTGTTTAAAGCTTACTTCAACAATCCTGCAATTGCTTTCAGGATCGCTAAAAGGCAAATTCATTAACCAATCGTGCACGTTTAAACGATTACATCCACCCGTGCTGCAGCCACCGTTACTTTTACAACCATTTGGCTTCCCCGTTCCACAAGATCCACATCCCATATATATATAATAATAAGAAGTTCTTTAATATGTACCTAATTACTCAAAATTAGGGTTTTGTTCTGAATGATATGGTATAGTTTAATAGTGAGTGCTTGAAACAGCATTTTAGCGTGGGCATTGCGTTCTATGTAGTAAGCAGCCTTATCTAATTCTTCTATGATACATTCTTGTTGACTAACCGACGCAATTTTGTTAAGCCTTTTGGCAAAGTCTTTTTCGGGTTCTGCAAGTTTAACCAAGTCTTCTCCAATAACCCTAATGCGAATACTCTGTTCTAATAAGTGATTGAAATAGCGCAAAAACTGTTTCTGTTTTTCTCTTCCCAGCCTACTGATTTCGTCTATAAATTTTAGTTGAGCCGAAGGACCTGTTTTAAGCATAGCATTTAACCACTCTCTTAATAAAGATTGCCAATCTTCATCTGCATGTTGCAATAGTTGTAAAGCTTCTCTATAATTTCCTTCGCAAATACCAGTTATTTGCTGGGCAGTTTCTTCACTAGCTTTAGCACGTTCAATTAAAGCTTGTTCAATGTCTTTGTCTTCTAAAGAAGGAATACGAACCAGCTGACATCTACTTAAAATAGTAGCCAGCATTTGTTCTTCGTTCTCTGCTACCAATAAGAAAATGGTATTGGGTGGAGGTTCTTCAATTAGTTTCAATAATTTATTTCCTTCTTTACCCAAGTACTCAGGCATCCAGACTAATAGAACTTTGTATTTGCTTTCAAAACTTTTTAAGCTGAGCTCTTTAATGATTTGATTGCATTCTTCTGCAGTAATATTTCCTTGCTTGTTATCTGCACCAATACTTTGCAACCAATCGTACACATTTCCATAAGGCATTGTTTGCACAAAGCTTCTCCACTCTTCTATATAATCTGAACTAATGGGTTTGTCACCAGATTTACGAGGAATCACAGGATAAGTAAAATGTAAATCGGGATGAACTAATTTATCAGCACGTAAATAAGCAGGTTCAGTGGCTATTTCATTTGGGTGGATAAAAGCTGGTGTAGGTGCCAATGCAGTCATTCCACCAAACAGGTCTTCTACCACAGGGGCTTCAGCAGGAAGACTTACAATGTATTGCGCAAAAGCCATTGCCAATGGAAGCCCACCAGCTCCTTCTTTTGCTAGAAACAACAATGCATGGCTAAGCCTATTGTGCTCTACCATTTCAACTAAATGTTGCTTGATGGCATCATGACCTATAACATCTGAAAAAAGCATTGACCAAATTAAAATAGTACGCAAATAAAAAAGAGAATGTGCGAACATTCTCTTTTTACAAAAATAGCGGATTAAACTACTTTACAAACTTTAATATTTCATCACTATCAGGCTTTACTTTACTTGGGAAATATTGCAATAATTTACCATTTTCATCTAATAGAAATTTACCAAAGTTCCAACCAACTTCTGCATCTAAAACACCATTTTCTGTTTTAGATGTAAGCCATTTGTAAATAGGGGCCATATCACTACCCTTTACACTTACTTTACTTGCCATAGGAAAACTTACCCCATAGTTGGCTTTACAAAAATCTTGAATTTCACTATCGCTACCTGGTTCTTGACCGCCAAAATTATTGGCAGGGAAACCTACAATCACTAGTTTGTCTTTGTACTGATTGTACACTTTTTGTAAAGCATCATACTGAGGAGTATACCCACATTTAGATGCAGTATTCACTACTAAAATTTTCTTGCCTTTAAAAGAAGAAAAATCAATGGTTTTGCCTTCAATAGATTTTACTTTAAAACTATGAATGCTGTTTACACCTGGGAAGTTAAAAGCGCTTAGCATAATAAAAGCAGCAATAGAAAGAATATATTTCATGACTTTTTTTTATACAACGAATGTAAGTCGAATTTGTTTAGCTAGATGTTAAACAGTGTAAGCAGCAGTGGCAACACTCACAGAAGTGCCTGGTACTTGTAAAATGGCTCTCCCGCAAGCTTCTAAACTCGCTCCGGTTGTGATTACATCGTCTATTAATAATATATTTTTATTTTTTATCATATTTGGTTCCGAAGCCCAAAATGCCTCTTCCATGTTTTTCCAGCGACTTAAGCGATTGCCTTGGGTTTGACTATTGGTATAAATTAGCCTGCTGACTGACTGAGTACAGAGTTTTTTTGGCCAGACCTCCATAATCCCCTCGCAAATAATCCTTGCTTGGTTATAACCTCGCTGAAATTCCTTTTTTGGGTGTAAGGGTAATGGGATTAATAAGTCTATATGGGCAAAACGTTCAGATTCGCGCAACGCCCTGCCCATACTTCTCCCTAAAAAACGACCCGCGGAAAGGTTGTTCTTGTATTTTAACTGGGAAATCAGGTGCTGAACCAGCCCAGATTTATAGAAATAAAAGCTGGCGCCCCCAGCAATCAATGGAATTCTGCCGGCAAAAACCTGCTCAACAGGGTTGTTGGAATGATCAAAAAAATGGGTTGCAGGAAGCGCATGATTACATGCTGCACAAAGGAAAGCATTGCTATGAATATAGTCTGCTCCACAACCACAACAAATATGTGGAAAGAACAACTGCTGAAAAGCATTGATATAAGTATTAATTGGAGTTGCCATACTGTTAAAGTAGACGAACCAATAAATAAAAATGAAAGTGAAAACCGAAACGAAAAAAGTTTTTTAACGGTTCATCATTAGAAAAGCTGTTGATAAACTTCATCTACTCTGCTCAACGCAATCACTTGAATTGAAAATGCTTTAGGGTCAAAACTTTTTTTATTGAATTTAGAAACAATGATTTTTTCAAATCCTAATTTTTGTGCTTCAGCAATTCTTTGTTCAATTCTGTTTACTGCTCTAATTTCTCCATTCAATCCAACTTCACCTGCGAAACAAATATTTTTTGGAAGCGGATTGTCTTCATAAGAAGATAATAATGCACATATTACTGCAAGATCTGTAGACGGGTCTTCAATTTTTATTCCACCAGCAATATTTACAAATACATCTTTTAAACCAAATTGAAATCCACCTCTTTTTTCTAAAACAGCTAATAACAATTGCAGTCTTCTTAAATCGAAACCAGTAACTGTACGTTGAGGCGTTCCATAAACACTTGGTGTTACTAGTGCTTGTACTTCAATTAATAAAGGTCGCATACCTTCTAATGCAGCAGCAATGGCGCTACCACTTAATACTTCTTCTCTTTGTGCAATTAATATTTCTGAAGGATTAGTAACCACTCTCATACCGGCCCCACTCATTTCGTATATACCTAGCTCAGATGTAGAGCCAAAGCGGTTTTTAAGCGTTCTTAATATTCTATATGCATAGTGTCTGTCTCCTTCAAATTGCAATACAGTATCAACCATATGCTCCAAAATTTTTGGTCCTGCAATGGCACCATCTTTTGTTATATGGCCAATTAAAAAAACAGGTGTATTGGTTTCTTTTGCAAAGCGTTGAAAAGAAGCAGCGCATTCTCTAATTTGTGAAACAGTACCTGCGGAAGAATCAATTAAATTAGATTGAATGGTTTGAAT
Source organism: Sediminibacterium sp. (assembly GCA_017996795.1). Taxonomy (GTDB): domain Bacteria; phylum Bacteroidota; class Bacteroidia; order Chitinophagales; family Chitinophagaceae; genus Sediminibacterium. The sequence continues at coordinate 16,899 of JAGOGG010000008.1, forward strand.
AGAATCTACAATGACTAATTCTGGTTTTAATTTTTTGATTTCTTTAAAAATAATATTGGTATCTGTTTCTGTGAGCAAATAAAAATTGTCATTACTAATTTTTAGTCTGTCAGCTCTCATTTTAATTTGCTGTTCACTTTCTTCTCCGCTTATATATAAAACTTTTAACTGCTTTATTAAAAGTCCGTTTTGTAAAAACAATGTGCTCTTACCAATTCCTGGTTCACCAGCAACTAAGACCAAACTGCCAGGAACAATTCCTCCTCCTAACACTCGATTTAATTCTACATCGCTTGTGACAATTCTTTTTTCTTCTTTAAAATCGATATCACTCAGTGCAATTGTTTTGTTGGTACGTTTTTTTTCAGGGTAGTCTTCCCAAGTTGTTTTTTCTTTTGCATCTCCACTTTGAATTACTTCTTCTGAAAAAGTATTCCATTGATTACACGATGGACATTTTCCTATCCACTTGGTGCTTTCATATCCACAATTGCTACAAAAAAAAGCGGTTTTAATCTTGCTCATAATCGAAAAAATAAGACAGTTTTCAGGGAGATATTTTAAACGCAAAAGGGCCAACAATGATGTTGACCCTTTTACTTACTAACCCATTAAATTCTACCACTAAATTACCAAAATAGGCCAAACTGCAAAATTAATTTTTGGTCACGCATTCTAATTTCTCTGCAGTTGTATGTTTAATTAAATTGATTACTAATTATATATAAGTTACTAAATTAAAATATATAAAAAAAATCTATTCATAAAACTTTTGCTGGTAAGTTTTTAGAAATTGATGGCCTATTGATGTTAAAACCTAGAATCTACCTTGTATGAAGGCAATAATTCTTTAACAAACGGTAAAAAAAGCTTTAACAATTTCTTTACAAATGAAATTTGTGTTAATTTAGGCTTTCATTGGTTTGTTAATCAATGGTGAACTAAAAAACTAATTATGAGAAAAAAACTGCTAGTAGGGCTTTTTGCCCTCTTCTGTGTTGTGGTGGCTCATGCACAAACAACTGTGTCAGGTAAAGTTACCGACGCGGCTAACGGGGCTCCTTTGGGTGGCGTAACCGTAAAAGCAAAAGGTACTGCTGTTACTTCTGTAACAGGTGCCGATGGTGCTTACAGCATTAAAGTTACTTCAAGTGTTAAAACATTGGTATTCTCTTATGTAGGATACAGCGATGTAGAAGCTCCTGTAAGAGGAACTTCTGTTGATGTTGCTTTGAATTCAGCTGTTTCTAACCTAAGTGAAGTAATTGTTACAGGATTTGGTGGCGCTCAAATTAAAAGAGAAGTTACTGGTAACATTGCTCGTGTAAAAGGCAAAGACATAGAATACATGCCAACCCCAAGTGTGGATGCAGCGCTTCAAGGAAAAGCTGCTGGTGTGTTTGTGAATAGCCAATCTGGTAAATTAGGTCAGGCGGTAACAGTGCGTGTAAGAGGTAACTCTTCTATCAGTGCCAATAGCCAGCCCTTATATGTATTAGATGGTATTCCAATGACTTCTAATAGCCAAAGTTCTTATGGTGGTGCAACCAACCCATTGGTAGACCTTAACCCGAACGATATTGAGTCTATTGAAGTATTAAAAGATGCGTCTGCAGGAGCAATCTTCGGTTCTCGTGCCGCAAATGGTGTGGTATTGATTACTACTAAAAAAGGTCGTGCGGGTAAAACTCAGGTTACATTTAACTATCAAACTGGTGCTGCTGAAGCAACAAAGCGTTTGAAAATGTTGAATTCTGAGGAATATGCAACTTTGATTTTAGAAGGAGCAAAATACCGTGATGATCTAGATGGTACTCCATTAAATGATCCTGATAGTTGGACCACTTATGTTAAAGATGGTGTGATGGACTACTACAGTTATGGTAATTGGTCTAAAGATCCAAAGAAAACATACGACTGGCAAGATGCGGTTTTCCAAAAAGCACCTTACAGACAAGCTGATTTACAAATCAGAGGTGGTACAGATAAAACCAAGTTTTTCTCTTCATTCCAACATTTAGAGCAAACTGGTACCATGGTAGGTAACGAATTACAAAGAACAACCGGACGTTTAAATATTGACCAAAAAGTAAACGATTGGTTAGATATGGGGGTTTCTTTAAGCCTTTCAAGAACGTATAATAGACGTTTACCTGACGACAACGCATTCTCTAATCCTCTACAAGCAATTGCGTTGATGCCAATGAATCCATTTACCGATCCAAATACAGGTTTGCCTTCTGGTACTCCTCCTGGAGATGTAAATATTCCATTGTATTACAACCCAATTTTGTCTGTTGACTATGCAAAGTACACGCAAGATGTTTACAGAACATTTGGTAATGCTTATATCAAAGCTTATTTAGCAAAAGGTTTAACCTTCCAAACTGAATTTGGAATGGATTATTTAAGCCAAAATGAAGAAGGTTATTTCCAAAATCAAACAGTTAGAAACCAAACTAGGGCAACTGCAGGTTTAGGTACTAATAGAGGTGCTTTTGTAACCAACTACAATACTCAGTCATACTTTAATTATAGCACTGTAATTAAGAAGCACAATATTAGTGCTACTTTAGGTACCCAGTACCAACAGTCTCAGGCTAAGTACAACTTTACAGAAGGTACTGCATTCCCATCTAACTCTTATCAGAAGATTGCAAGTGCTGCTACTATTTCAAGTGGTAGTTCATCTCAAACAGATTTCAGATTCTTATCTTATTTCTTAAGAGGCAACTACACTTTCGATGAAAAATATATAGTTGCTGCAAGTGCCCGTATTGACCAGTCTTCTAGATTTGGTAAAAACTCAAGATCAGGTTTCTTCCCAGCTGTTTCTGCGGGATGGATCATGAGTAATGAAAAGTTTTTACAAGACAGCAAAATCTTTAGTTTCTTAAAATTACGTGCTAGTTATGGTATCGTAGGTAACGCTGAAATTGGAAACTTCCCTCAGTTGGGTCTATTCTCTGGAGACGCTGGTTATGCAGGTGCTGCAGGTCAACGTCCTTCTCAACTTAGAAATGATAACCTTAAGTGGGAAACCACAAAGCAGTTCGATATTGGTATCGACTTCGGTATCTTGAATAACCGTATCACCGGTGAAATTGACTACTATGTTAAGAAAACCGATGGTTTATTATTGAACGTAAATATTCCTGCAACAACTGGTTTCAATAGCCAAGTTAGAAACGTAGGTAAGTTAGAGAACAAGGGTTTTGAATTTGTATTGAATACACAAAACTTAATAGGTGCATTCAAGTGGAACACCAGCTTTAACATTGCTCGCAATATTGGTAAAGTAACTGATATCCAAGGTCAAATTATTGAAGGAGGTATCAGCAGCATGAACCGTGTACAAGAAGGATATGCAGTGGGTGTGTTCTACACTCCTCAATACGCTGGAGTTGATCCTGCAAACGGAAACGCATTATTCTATTTGAATACCAAAAATGCAGATGGTTCTTTAAATAAAGGAACTACCAGCAACTATGCTTCGGCTCAACGTATAGTAGCAGGAGATCCAAACCCTGATTATATTTTAGGTATTACCAACAGTTTCTCTTACAAAGGATTTGATGCATCTATTTTCTTTAATGGTGTATTAGGAAACGAGAACAATATCTATGGTATGGGTAGATACTCTTCTGCAAGTATGTTATACGAAGACAACAATACTGCAGACCAGTTAAGAAGATGGCAGAAGCCTGGTGATATCACCGATGTTCCTCAAGTACGTTTGTACAGAGTGAATGGTTCTCAGGCAAGCAGCCGTTATATTGTTGACGGTTCTTATATCCGTTTAAGAACAGTTTCTTTGGGTTACACTTTCAATGCAAAGCAATTGTCTAAATTTAAAATCGAGCGTTTAAGATTGTATGTATCGGCTCAGAACTTGTTAACCTTTACCAATTACACTTATTGGGATCCAGAAGTTAATGCTGACTCTTTCGATTCAAACATTGCTAAAGGAAACGATTTCTATACATCACCACAACCAAGAACTATTTTATTTGGTGTGAACGTAGGTTTTTAATTAATTAATACTAACTATTATGAAAATATTAATCAACAACATGAGTAATTACTTTAAAGCAGCGTTGCTTTTAGGTACCATTACACTGGTAAGTTGCGAAAAGAGACTGGATATTGCTCCTACAGCAAGTATTGCTGACAACCTTGCATTAAATACAGAAGGTGATGTATTGGTAACTTTAATTGGTGCTTATGATGGCGCGCAGAGTGCTGCTGCTTATGGTGGAGATATTATGGTTTTGAATGACCTAATAGGTAATTCTGCCAATATCAACTTCACTGGAACTTTTGCAGGCTTATCTGATGCTTATCAAACCCAAATGGTTTCTGATAACGGCTTTGCTCGTGATACTTGGGCAGCATGTTACAATACCATTAATCGTTGTAACAATGTATTAACTGCAGTAGCCAAAGTAACCTCTTCTACAACAAAGAGAAATTCTGTAGAAGGTGAAGCATTGATGCTAAGAGCATCAATGTATTTTGAATTGGTAAAATTATATGCAAAGTTTGTAGGCGATGGTGATTACGCAACTAACCCAGGTGTGCCGTTGGTTTTAACTCCAACAGGTAACGTAACTGATGCAAACTATCCAGCTAGAGCTACAGTAAAAGCTGTGTACGATCAAGTCATTGCAGACCTAACAAAGGCAGAAACATTATTACCTAATTCAAATGGTAACTATGTTAGCAAGTGGGCTGCTGCAGCTCAGTTAAGCCGTGTATACTTAATGCTAAAGGATTATGCGAATGCTAGAGATGCTGCTAACCGTGTAATCACAGGAAGCGGTAAATCTTTGGCTGCTAATTTTGGAAGCAACTGGTTCACATTCATTAACAACGCAGGTGGAACTCCAGGAGAATATTTATTCTCTTTAAAAGTAACTGCTCAAGATGGTACCAATTCACAGAATACTTATTTCGGAAGAAATGTGGGTATTGCTGGTACTGCAGGTAGAAGTGATTGTAAAATCAGATTGACTCATATAAATGCATATGAAACGGGTGATTTTAGAAAAGGATATTTCACATTAAGTGGAGGTAACTATTATACCAATAAACATTTAGATCGTTTTGGTGATGTTGCTATTATTCGCTTAGCTGAAATGTTTTTAACTCGTGCAGAGTGTAATCAACGTTTAGGAACCATCATTGGTGCTACACCTTTGGCTGATATCAATAGAATCCGCAATAGAGTTGGTTTGGCTTCATTGTTAACTGTTTCTTTAGCTGATATTACTAAAGAAAGATCATTTGAATTAGCATTTGAAGGTCACAACTTAATTGAGGCTAAACGTTTACAAACTCCAGTTGGAACACTAGCTTGGAATGATGCAAAATTAATTTTGCCAATTCCTAGAAGAGAAACCGACGTAAACAAGAATCTTGTTCAGAACGCAGGATACTAGTAGTTAATTGAAATAAACATTCTTGAATAAAAAACCCGGTCATTTTAAATGTACCGGGTTTTTATTTTGGATAAACCTTAAAATTGATTAGTAAGCTAAGGAGTATTTCAATTGATGATTGATGCGCTATAGTTTGATTTCTTCGTCGTGTTCATTAAAGAATCGGAACTCTACAATATGGTAATTGGTATTTGCTTTAATACTAATTTTTGTCTTGAATTTTTTATTCCATTTTCTGATGATAGAACTAAAGAAAAGCCCTTTGGTTAAATGCGAATAAACAATTGGATTAACCACCAAAGTGAGATTTTTATGTGCATGAGAAGTTAAATAATACAGTCTCTTTTCAATCACATCCTCTAATAAAAGCGTAGAAGTAATTTTTCCTGAACCCTTACATACAGGGCAAGCTTCAGCAGTATTAATATTTACTTCAGGACGCATTCTTTGACGGGTAATTTGCATTAACCCAAACTTTGAAATAGGAAGAACAGAATGTTTTGCGCGGTCGGTTTTCATAAAACCTTCCATGGCTTCCTGTAATTTTCTTTTATTGTCGGGTAATTTCATATCAATGAAATCAACCACAATAATGCCCCCAATATCTCTAAGTCTTAACTGTCTTGCCATTTCCTCTGCAGCTTCTAGATTGGTCTGCAAAGCATTCTCTTCTTGATTATTACTTACACTCTTGTATCCACTGTTTACATCAACTACGTGCAAAGCTTCTGTATGCTCAATAATTAAATAAGCACCGCTTGGCAAATTCACTGTTTTACCAAATGAACTTTTAACTTGTTTGGTGATGCCATAGTGGTCAAAAATGGGAAGGCCATTTCCTTGGAATAAGCTTACAATATCTTTTTTATCTGGTGCAATTCTTTGAATATATGCTTGTATATCATTAAAAATAGTAGGGTCGTTTACTACTACTTTATTAAAGTCTGCACTCAGCAAATCTCTAAGTATACTGGTTGTTTTGGTTTCTTCGCTTAAAATTCTAACAGGTGCTACAGCGCCCTTTAGTTTTTTCTGAATACCATTCCAATTTTCTATTATGCTCAATAAATCTTGGTGTAATTCTGCAGTACTTTTTCCTTCAGCAGCTGTTCTAACAATAATTCCAAAATTCTTAGGGCGAATTGATTCTACAATTTTATGTAATCGCTTTCGCTCGTCGCCAGAATGTATTTTTTTTGAAACAGCAACAATTTCATTGAAAGGGGTAACTACCACAAAACGACCTGGTAGTGAAATTTCACAGCTTAAACGGGGACCTTTAGCTGCAATGGGCTCTTTTAAAATTTGCACCAACACATTGGGTTTGCCATTTAAAACCTCATTAATTTTTCCTGTTTTTAATATTTCAGGTTCTGTTTGAAACTTCGAAAAATCAAATCCATTTGGCTCTTTATCGTGCATGGCCAATTGGGTATATTTAATGATTGATCTAGCATAAGGACTTAAATCGGTATAGTGAAGAAATGCATCTTTTTCAAACCCTACGTCTACAAATGCAGCATTTAAACCAGGTATAAGCTTCTTCACTTTGCCCAAATAAAGATCGCCCACAGCAAAGTTCATATCCGTACTTTCACTATGAAGCTCAACCAGCTTTTTTTCTTCTAATAAGGCTATTTCTACACCGGTTGTTCCGGCATTGATAATTAATTCTTTGTTCACAGGTTCGCAACTTTAAAATACAGTAATAGGTACCTAATTGCAGGACCTATCATCTACTTAACCTAAACAATGCTGCTGAAGAAGGAGGAGGAGTAAAGTTGCAGAAAATTAGGAGGCAACAGCAAAAGGTAGATAAGTATTAAAAGCACTGCACCATGGTGCAGTGCTTTTAAATATGTGCAAAAGGAGAATTATTTATTCTTCTTCTTATGACGATTCTTTCTTAAACGTTTTTTTCTTTTGTGCGTCGCAATTTTATGACGCTTTCTTTTCTTACCACAAGGCATACAAAGAGATTTAAATAGTTAAAAAATAATTTATTTTTTCAATTCCATGATTCTGTTGTTCAGCTCTTCTTTAGCCTGCGGAATTTTCACCAATTGTTTTGCTTTTTCGTAATATACAATCGCATTTGGTTTATCTCCTTTAAGGTCATAACATTCAGCTATATGAAATACAGCTTCAATATTGTCTGGTTCCTTTTGCACAATTAGTAAAAATCGCTCAATAGCTTTATCGTATTGACCACTTTTTTTACCTCCGAGCGCAAGCATCATCTGCCCATAAACATTTCCAGGGTTCTTTTCTACTACTTGACGAATCATATTAATGCCTTCCATAGGGTTAGAACTAATATTGCCAAAGAGGTAACAAGAACCTAGTCCAATTCTGCTTGAATCATTTGCAGGATTGATTTTAAGGGCATTCTCTAAAAGAACTTTCGCATTGTTTGCTAACCATGTTTGCATGGCTGGATCACCAGACATCATCAGGCGGTCTAAAAACAAGCGGGCGGCAAAGGTGAGGCTTTTTTCAGAATTTTCCAACTTCGCAGCTTCAGAAGTGTAATATGCATATAATTCGAACTTTCTGGCAGAGTCTAACCAAAATCTAGCCATCTCATGAAATGCATGAATTTGCTGTTCTTTTACGTCTCCTCTTGTTACCGAATTTTCTAGCGCAGTAAGTCTTTGAGAATGATTAGGGGTAATTGTTGCTTTTGCAGCCGCTAGGATGCTTTTGAAATCAATCTTTTGGGGGGATTCAGCAGAATGATCGTGTCCATCACCCTCTGTGTGAGCAGTAGCTGCTGTTTTATCTGGAACTGTTTTGCCGCCTATGTAAAGCGCAATACAAAGAATCAATGCAATTGCAGAAAGAACGTATTGTTGTTTTTTCACTTTAAGTTCAGTTTCGGCAAAGGTAACTACTTACGCTTGCTTTTCACTTCACTTACAAATTCTTTAGCAGGTTTAAATGCTGGAATAAAATGTTCAGGAATTTCAACAGCTACATTCTTTTTGATATTTCTACCAATTTTTGCAGCTCTTTTTTTAGTAATAAAGCTACCAAACCCACGTATGTAAATGTTTTGGCCCTGAGACAGATTTTCTTTTACCTCTTTAAACATTGTTTCAAGCGTCACCAAAACATCTACTTTTGGGATGCCTGTTTTTTCCGAAATGTTATTGATGAGATCTGATTTTCTCATTATTAATTGTTTTTATAATAAGTTGTTGGTTTAAAGTAACAAAAAAAAGGTGAATTACCCAAAAAATAAGCCCTCTTTATTGTGACATAATCAAATAATTCAATTAGTTACGATTGTAAATTTGATTATATATCATAAAATGAACGGCTAAATAGCCCCATATGCCTATTAAAAATAGATTAAAGCCTAACCTAGATACATTTTTTACGCAACAACTCATGCTATGGGATAATCAGGAAAATAATAGGAAAATGCCCTGGAAAGGAGAAAAAGATCCATACAAAATATGGTTAAGCGAAGTCATTTTACAACAAACAAGGGTGGAGCAAGGGTTGGATTATTACAATAAGTTTATTGAAACATTTCCCACTATTGGGTTACTGGCTAATGCCAAAGACGAATCCGTTTTCAAATTATGGGAAGGATTAGGGTATTATAGTAGGTGTAGAAATTTGTTGTTTACAGCCCGTTATATTGCTTTTGAATTGGGCGGACAATTTCCTAACAACTATGATGCAATACTGAATTTAAAAGGAGTGGGGCCTTATACGGCAGCAGCTATTTCTTCATTTGCATATGAACAGCCTTATGCGGTTGTAGATGGTAATGCTTTTAGGGTTATTGCAAGGTATTTTGGAATTGAAAAACCAACCGATACCAATGAGGGGAAAGAGCTTTTTGCAGCGCTAGCAAACAAATTATTAGACAAGACTCAACCAGGTAAATACAATCAGGCGATTATGGATTTTGGGGCTACAATTTGCAAGCCCGCTTTACCCTTATGCAACAGTTGCGTTTTGGCTCGTAATTGCGCTGCTAAAATAAACAGTCAGGTTAATCAACTGCCTATTAAAACGAAAACCATCAGCCGAAAAAAGCGTTGGATTTATTATATGGTATTCCATTATAAAGGCAGTATTGGTATAAAACAAAGAATGCAAAAAGATATCTGGCAAGGCTTAAATGAGTTTTATGCTATAGAGTCTTCAGCGGGTTTAACTTGGAATATTGAAACGGTGAATGATTGGTTGCAGAATCAAATGGGTATCAGTAAGGCTAACGTATCCAAGATTTCGACTGTACGAACCCAACAATTAACACATCAACAAATAACCAGTCAGTTTATTCATATTCAATTGAACCAGTCATCAAAGTCATTACAAGGATTGATATGGATCAATGAAAAAGAACTCAAACAATTTGCATTTCCAAGAATAATAACTGCTTATATGGAAACATTTAACACTTAAATACTTGGTAGGATGTTCTGTTAATAAAAAAATGGGTATTTTTAAGAAGCAGTTTTTTAAAACGAATGCATATGCGTGGAGTAAACAAAGTGATGCTTATTGGAAATTTGGGTAAAGATCCAGATATCCAGCAATTAGAGGGAAATATTGGCGTTGCCAAATTTCCTTTGGCAACCACCGAAACATACAAAGACAGAACGGGAAAGCTGGTTTCTCAAACTGAATGGCATACAGTGGTTTTATGGCGCGGTTTGGCTGATTTGGCAGAAAAATATTTACATAAAGGAAGTTTAATATACATAGAGGGAAGATTAAGAACCAGAAGTTGGGAAGACAAGGATGGGAATAAAAAATTTGCAACTGAAGTGGTTGCCGATAACTTGATTATGTTAGATAAAAGAGCCGACGGAACAGCTGGTCCTGGATCTGGAGAACCAGATTATGAATCTCTTCCATTTTAATTGTTGCAGAAACGATATTTTTGCTTTCTAACCAAATTCACTGGCTTTGGATTATTATCCTGTAACCGATTTACTTTTTTCATTTCACTTACTGGCAGCATTGCAAGCACAAGGGACCACTATTTTAATAATGGTGTTGCTGTTCTTGTTTTTTTTATCCTTTGTATTATCAGGTGCAGAAGTGGCATTCTTTTCTTTAACACATAAAGACATCAATTTATTGAAGTCAAAACAAATACCTCCATATCAAAGAGTAGTAGATTTATTAGAAG
>JAGOGG010000110.1 GCA_017996795.1 Sediminibacterium sp.
AACGATATGCTTTGTTTGCCTGAAGATATTCCGGGCACTATTGCTGCCATTCGATTGGCAATTGATAATGGTAGGCTGAGTTGGGAATCGATTGATGCAAGGGTAAAAAAAGTATTACTGGCCAAATATCATTTGGGATTAAACAAACTTCAACCCATTGATACCACTAATTTAGTGAACGACCTAAATGTGCAAACCAACCGAATTAGGACTCTACTTAGTAAAAACGCCATCACTTTATTAAAGAAAGAGAACAACCAAATATTCCCATTAAAAAAAGGGCAACGCATTGCCTATATTGCTATTGGTGCACCAGGTGAAAATGCCATTACTACTCAATTAAAAAATAATTACAACGCTTCTATATTTTTATTTGGATCTAGAGCAACCATCGGGAAACAGTTGATGGACGATCAATTAGCCAATCATATACCTGCAGAGAAAGCAGATAGTAGTTCTGCAAATTCATTAATCAAAAAAATTAAAGAATCAGGGTACGATTTGGTCATTGTTGGCATGCATAACTACAGCAGAAGACCAGCAAAGAATTTTGGGTTGAGCAATGCCTCCGTTTATTTATTAAATGCCTTACAATCTTACAACACGCTCACATTGTATTTTGGGAACCCTTATGCAATGGCTAATTCAGCTAACACTTCCAACTTAATGGCATGTTATGAAGACGATGATATAACCCAAGAAGCAGTGTATGATTTACTAATTGGCCGTGCAGAGGCAAAAGGAATTTTACCAGTGACTGTAACTCCATCACTCACTTATGGCAGTTCCATTACTTACAATAGCTATTTCCCAAAAGTGCAAGCATGGGAAGTTGGTTTAGATGCCAACAAACTAAATAAAATAGACTCCTTAGCCCATGATGCAGTAGAAAAAGGGGCAGTCCCAGGATGTGTGGTATTGGTTGCCAGAAAGGGCAAAATTGCTTATCACAAAGCGTTTGGCTACACTAATCTAGATAAAAAAGAAGCCATCAATCAATCAATGATTTATGATTTAGCATCGGTAACAAAAGTATCCGCTACCACCGTTTCAATAATGAAATTAGTAGAAGAGGGCAAAGTTGATTTAGAAAAAACATTGGGAGACTATTTAGATTGGACAAAAAAATCAGACAAAGCCCAATTAAAATTAAAAGATATTCTACTTCACCAAGCAGGGCTAAAATCGTTTATTACTTTTTATAAAGAATTATTAGATAGTATAACTGGAAAACCCTTACCTGCATACTTCAAAGAAAGTCCTATGCCTGGTTTTTCAGTACGTGTAGCTGAAAATATTTATTTAAGAAATGATTGGCAAGATTCTATTTTTCAAAGAATATTAACTAGTCCATTAACTCAATCAGGTCAATATATTTATAGCGACAATGATTTCATTTTTTTGGCTAAAGTAGTGGAAGCGGTGACTGCCAAAAACATTCACGAATACAGTAAAGAAATTTTTTACCGACCACTTTCAATGACTACTACTGGTTTTACTCCAAGAAAATATTTCCCCTTGAATGCCTTGGTTCCAACTGAAGACGAAAAACATTTTAGACAACAAATGATGAGGGGTGATGTACACGACGAGGGTGCTTCTTTATTTGGAGGAGTCGCAGGGCATGCAGGTTTATTTAGCAATGCGTATGATTTAGCACAACTGTATCAAATGTTATTGAATGGTGGCACAATGAATGGTCAACAATTCTTACAAAAAGCAACCATCCAACAATTTACAGCTTACAATAGTACTATTAGTAGAAGAGGGCTGGGCTTTGATAAACCAGAAAAAGACAATCTAAGCAGAAAAGACCCCTACCCTTCCAAATCAGTGTCGCTAAATACATATGGACATACTGGCTTTACAGGAACCTGTGTTTGGGTAGACCCAGACAATGATTTAATCTATATTTTCTTATCCAACAGGGTTACGCCTACCAGAAATAATACTCTTTTTGGAAAAATGAACGTACGTCCAAATATCCAGGAGGCCATTTATCAGGCTATAATCCATTAACATCATATTTACACGTGAATACCGCAGTAAGAATTAACTTCAACCTATAATTTTTACTTATGAAACGCGGTATTCACTATTTCATGCTGATCACAATCAGCAGTTCTTTCTTGATTTCTTGCTCTAATAATGCGCCTAAGGAAACCAAATTGATTCCAAAAGAGGCAATGATAGTAGTTAGCATTGATCCCAACGCATTTAAAGAGAAATTGCAAAATGGGGGAATAAGTATTGATAGTATTCTATCTAAAGGATACCAAAAAGATTCCACTAAACCCGAAGACCAACAAAAAGTAGCCGATTTCAGAAATGCTTCTGGTATTAATTGGGAAGAAAAAATTCACTTTTTCACGTATTCACAGAAGGAAAATAAGAACGCCAATATTTTGAATTTACTTTTTAGTATTTCAGATTCAGCTGTTTTTAACCAATACCTCAATAAATTAAACTGGAAGGATAAAAAAGCATTTTCAAAAGAAGATGATTACCAATACTTGCCTTTAAGCGATAATAATATTTTAGCTTGGAACAAAGAGCATGCAATGGTGATGATTTACGAAGATAAAGTAGTTCCTTACTATGACACGGTCAATATGCGATTTGTAATTCCTGAGAAAAAGGACAATAAAAAAACAATGTTGACTGAATTGTCTCGCTTGTTTTCGCAAAAAGAATCTGCATCAATTGCTTCTGTTAAAGAGTTTGGTAAAATGTTTAAAACCAAAGCTGAAGGCTATGTATTTGCAAGCTCGGGGGGCTCATTGGCCGCATTGAGTGGAATGCCTTTACAGTTACCCAAATTAGAAGAGTTGGTAAACAACAACTACACATCGGCTACTTTGGCATTTGAAGAGGGAAAAATTATTGCAAAATCAGTAACGCATACCAATCCATTGTTAAGTAGTATTCTAAAAAAATATGCCGGACCTACTGTTAATACCGATTTAATCAAAACCTTTCCTTCCCAAAATATTAATGCAATTGTAATGGCTTCATTTAATCCAGCAATATTTGGAGGAGTGTTAAAAGAGTTGGAAGTAGAAGGGTTTGTGAATGAGTTTTTAAAGAAATCAGGGGTTTCAGCTGCGGAATTGTATGGTGCAATTAAGGGCGATATAGCTGTAGTTGTTTCTGACTTGGGTGTGGGTATGACAGAACCTCAAACAAGAAAGGATGAATTATCATTGGTAGTAAAAAAACCAATGGGAAAATTAATCATCAATATTCCAGCAGGTAAACCAGAAAGCTTTAAAAAAGTAATGGATAAGATAACCGCTCGCGGATTTGCAGTGAAAAAAGGGAATGAATATAAATCTGGAGATTTATTTGGTCAAATGGGCATTTACATGGTAGCAAATGAACAAGGAATTATCATAGCAAGTGATTCAGTTACCTATGCACAATACAAATCAAATAATTCAAAAGCCACCATTAATAATGAGGCATTAAACTATTTTAAAGGAAAATCAACAGTCATTTATATTGATGTAGCCAACACACTTAACGGATTTATAAAAGACGCTTCTGGCGGTTACTATAATTCTTTAACTACTGCTAAGAGCACCATCAAAGACATCATGGGTAGTTCTGAAAATTTTTCTGATAATAGCATCAGCTCAGTTTTAGAAATTAATATGCAAAACCAAAAACAAAATAGTTTAGTTACACTGGTAAGTTTATTTACCAATATAGCTGTAGACACCAGAGCTGTTGCAAGAAGGGAAAAAGAAATGGAAGAGAAATTGTTCCCATCAGGAATTCCAACTGTTATAAGAGCTAATTAATGGGGTTTATTTTAAACAACGTAATACCAGAAATACTTGCAGATAGACTATCTGTAGGTATTTCTGGTATTTGGGGTAGCTCTATTGAGTGGGCAAAAGGAGATTTTATTAAAATAACTGCACCAAGTGGAACAGGAAAGACCACTTTGGTTCATTTACTGTATGGATTAAGAACCGACTATTCAGGGGAAATTTTATACGAAGGGAAAAATATTCGATTACTAAACCCCGATGAATTAGCCAATATTAGACAGTTGCATTGGAGTATTATTTTTCAAGATCTTCGATTATTTCCAAGCTTAACAGCTAGAGAAAATATTGAACTTAAAAGAGTGTTACAAAATCCAATTATAACACCAGAAGAGTTAGAGAAAATGGCCGAAGAATTGGGAATCAAATCCATTTTAGACCAACCAATCATGCATTGCAGCTATGGAGAACAACAACGAGTAAGCATTATTAGAGCACTGATGCAACCGTTTCAGTTTTTAATAATGGATGAGCCTTTTAGTCATTTAGATAAAGCAAATAAAAAAATTGCTGCTGCATTAATTGCATTGGAATGCAAAAAAAGAAATGCGGGATTAATCATCACAGACTTAGACCATGATGAACATTTTGATTATCAAGTAAGTTTAAACTTATAAACTTTGTTAAACCATCTATTAAAAAAATTGATTCGAAATCAATCGGGTATTATCCGAATGGTTACTTCTAGAATAGGGCTTGGCATTGCTGTTTTTTTATTATTAACAGCAATACAAATTCAATCTAATTATCATTTTTTATTGAATAGCAATAATAACAAAGACAGCATTGCAGATTTCTTAGTAATCAACAAAACACTAGACAACAATAGCTTAGGCAATACTAAGTTAGACCAAGCTTTAATTAATGAAATAGCAAAGCAACCATTTACCGAATCTGTGGGAATGCTTACTCCTAGTAGATTTAAAGCCAGTATTCAAAGTATTAGTAACCAATTTCCTTTTTATACAGATATTTCATTTGAAAGTGTGCCAAGCAGTTTTATCGATGTTAAGAATGTATCATTCGCATGGGATCCCAGTGCCGAATATGTACCAGTGATTGTACCGAATATGTTTTTAGACATTTATAATTTTCAATTTTCTTTATCGCAAAATCTTCCTCAACTTACTCCAGCCATTGTAAAAATGATTGTGTTTAAATTGACCGTATATGGTAAAAATGGGCCTGTTAGTTTTAATGCAAAAATTGTGGGATTAAGTGATAGAATATCCTCCATGCTAGTGCCTGCAGAATTTATCAAATGGGGAAATAATTATGCTGAAACCCAATCAGACAATGAAGTATCCAGAATAGTTTTAAAAACCAATGACCCTTCTAATGCATCCATAGCAAGCTTTTTAAAGAAAAATAATCTTAGCACCAATACCGAAAAATTAAGGTACAGTAAATACAGAAAAGTCATTGATACTGTAGTAGCTATTGCTGGATTTACGGGTGGCCTTATGTTATTGTTTGCTTTAATTATTTTTACTTTATTTATTCAGTTGACTATTGCAAATTGTAAACAAGAAATTATTTTATTAATTACGCTTGGAGCAGCACCCCGTCAATTAGCTAAGTTTTTATTGGGTCAATTCTATCCCGGTAATCTATTAAGTATTGCATCCGCAACCACACTAATTGCAGCACTTCAATATGGATTACAATTATTTTTAGAAAAGCAATTGATTTTTATCCCAAGTTTTATTTCATTATTCACCCTACTCACCGCTGTGGCTTTATCAATATTATTATGGTACGTTACAAAAAAATCAATTCAAAAACATATCAATAATTAAAATACACAATCACGTGTATATTGCCTTTTGAAAGTATAGAAGGGATTGAAAACGCTAAAACCGATTGATACTTATATATATAGTATACGTGATTTCACCCTATTTTTTGTAGTGGTAAATTTAAAATGCTGAATTACAATATTTTATACATAATATATTATTTACTATTTCAGACCTATGATACATCGCATGTAAACTTGAATTAATTTTATAATCACAATCCTCGCAAACAATTAAATCACTAGTTATGAAAAACCTATTATCGAAACGCTTTTTAGCCCTGGGAGTAATCGCGTCCCTTAGTTTTACTGCTTGTCAAAAAGCAGAGACAGAATCAAATGCACTACAATCCAATAAAAAAGACGCAGAAATGAATGTTATTGGATCAGCTGCAAATGCATCAGCCATTAAAGGCCTAATTTCTGAAAGTGCAGCTGCTAGAATGCAAGAGACTTATAAGAAAAATTACACTGGTAAAAATTATACCGAACATGTGGTCTTTAATATTGAAGATTTACAGAAATATTTAGATCAGCTGAAAAAAACATACAACTCCGATAAAGTATATGTTTACTTTGGGCAGTATGATGGTGTTACAGCTCCTAGTCCTTCATATAATGGCAGAATTTCTGTATTCTTCTTAGGCAATAATAAAAGATCTAATAGTGGAAACTTCAGAAGCCAAAATGTGGGAGATAGTACTGGCGTACCAGGTGAAGGTTCAAATTACCTGAATCATGGTTCAATTTGGCCATAGTTTTCAATTCGGCTTTAATTTAGTAGTTTCATAGAAAATCGTTTTAATGTTATTGTACAATATCTACCTGCTGGTGCAAGCCAGCAGTTTTTTAGTTTGTATACTATTATATAGATCACTAAAAAACACGCCTTTTAAGCTTTTTTTGCCTTTCCTTTTTATAACACTAACAGTGGAATTAATTGGCTATTACCTAATTACAAAGGGGATTAGAAACTATACACTTTTTAATGTTTTTACCACTTTAGAGTTTATTTTCTATTCTTTTTTGTTTTCGAAACATTTAAAAACCACTCTATTTAAGAAATTAACCATTGGCTTTATTCCATTTTATGCCTTTATGGTTTTTTTAAACTTACAATTTGTTCAGGGGTATAATAATTTTCATACCTATACATTCTTATTAGGCTCCTTTTTTGTGGTATTATTCTGTTGCCTATTTTTTTATGAATCAGTTTTACCCGAACATTTAGACCATCCCCTAGCAAAACAGCCCTTCTTTTGGGTATGCACAGGCTTATTGCTATTTTACATGGGGTCTGTTATTATTAATGCCTTATTTGAGTATTTAAGAAGTTATGACCTTCAACAAGAAGGCAAGAAAATTTATGGTATTATTAACCAGAGCTTAAACGTGGTATTATATTTAGCATTTATTTACGCATTCATATTATGCCGGAAAAACAGGAAGACATACTCGTCACAATAATTATCTCCTCTGTATTCTTTGTATTACTAGCGGTGTTTTTATTGGTCATGCTCTATCTTTTTTTG
>JAGOGG010000111.1 GCA_017996795.1 Sediminibacterium sp.
AAAACTGCAACACTGTCTTTACTTGTCAATACTTTATCTTGGGGTTTGAACAATAATTTATTGGATTTATAGGGGAATATATGCTTTGAATAAAAATGAAGTGCATTGCTATTGTGGATCCCGTATAAATTAATCTTTTCTACATTTAACCGCTTTTCCTTAATGACTTTTGCAGCATCATTACCCATTTGAAATTTGAGTAAGTTCGGATAAAAGGTAGTGCTCAAAAAAATATTCACTCCAATACTTGTCATTAAAGCCATGACCAACTGCGTTGGGATTAAAGCCGTTTTTTTAGCAGCAACCCAAATAAATATACCCAGCCCAACTACTGCCATTACGGGAACTATTTTAGAGACTTCCTCAAATACTAAACCAGTGATAGCAATAATGGCAATCCATAGAAGGCCAAAAATAAATAAATGAAAATAGTAAAGCCCTTTTTCCCATTTCATCCATTTATTTAAATAAAATATATCGTATAAAAATTTAGCGGTGATAACAGAAGCCAAAGGATAAACCACAAATATATAGTGAGGTAATTGGGCCTGGCTCCTTGCTAGTATTAAATAGGTTAATAAAAAACCGCCTGTAGTAATAAATTCTTGTTCATTCGTTATGCGCAATTGTTGTTTTACTAATGCTTTGATTGCAAAAAATAGTGCAGGCAAAAAGAAAAAAATCCAAGGTAGAAAACTCCAAAACATGTTCTCTAACAAGAATGTAAAATGGCTCATTTCATGATAATAATTTTCTCCTGTATACCTGCCGAAACTTTGTGTCCAAAAATAAAAGCGAAGGCCTGATTCAATTGGTCTTCCGTTGATTAGTTTTCCCGGCTGAAGATCGTACTGCTGATAAAGTCCCATACACATGGGTAAAAGCATAATTCCAATTATTATAATTCCAACTAAATACTCCCACCTAAAAAACTGTTTCCAATTTCTTTGTAGTAAAAAATGACTAGCAAAAGCTAGACCCGGAACCATCAATGCAATAGGCCCTTTGGTCATCATTCCACAACCTATAAAAATAAATGCCAAAACAAAATTTGCCCAGCGCTGGTGTTTAAACCAAACTGCTAGTTGCCAAATAGAAAGCATCACCCAACCCATCAGCATGGTATCTGTTCTTACGTCGTGGCTAATTAAAAATACTGCTTGAGAAGAAGCCAATACCATTGCGCTCAGTTTACCAATCGCATCTCCATAATATATTTTTGCAAATTGATAAGTGGCATAAATACCCCCCAACAGCACAAATAAAGAAGGCAGTCTATATGCCCAATCATAAACGCCTAATATTTGCATGCTGAATGCAGACAACCAAAATAGTAAAGGTGGTTTATCTAAATAATTTTGCCCTTGGTCAAAAATTTGCAAGAAACTATCCCGCTCTAGCATTTCTCTACTTATTGAAGCATATTGAGAAGCATCAATATCCATTAGAGGAATTGCAAATATTCCAATTATATAAATAACAATACAACTTCCAATAACAGCATAAAAGAATTTATTGGATACCATGTGTTAGTTTATTTTGAATATCATCGATAATGATTTTACCCGAAGTTTTATTATGGAAATAAGCAATTATAAAACCAATCGTTACCCCCAATAAAGCCCCGCAGATTATATCTAATGGATAATGCACCCCAACATATACTTGTCCATAAGCAATAACCGCGGCCCATACTAAAAATGCGTATTTCCATTTACCGATTATATTCCCTAAGGTTAAATAGATATATACGGCAAAACCAAAATGATTAGTAGCATGTGAGGAAGTAAAACTATATCCTCCAGAACATCCATTTAACAACATCCTTATTTGATTCATCAAAATTGGATCTCTGCATGGTCTTGGTCTTTCAAAAAAAGGTTTGATGAAACTGCTGCTTATTTGATCGGTCAAGACAACTGTTAACACAGCAAACAAAATAAAGGCAAATGCTTTTTGTTTGAAATTCACTAATGCCAAAACAATAATAAATAAATACAAAGGTATCCAAGTATTTCCTTCTCTAAACCAAGGATAAATAGCATCAAGTAATGGATGAATATAAACAGTATTGATTTTTAAAAACAATTCCTGATCTGCTTTTAAAAGCGAATCTAACCAAGTAACTGAAGTACTTAATATAAAAAAAATTGCGGACATAAAAAAAAAATATTGAGTGCAAGCTATATTATAGTTTTGAAATATGACCATAATCATAAAATAGGATATTTGGTCTACCTAAATTTGTGCTAAATATTTATGTTATGAATAAAAAACCTATCGTATTCTTATTAATGACTTCATTCTGCTTAGCTGTAATTGCTTGCGGTGGTGGAGGTCCTAAAGCCGAAGCAACTGCAACAGAGACTGATGCAGCTGCAACAACTACAACTGCCACTCCCTCTGATTATGACCCTAAGAGAGGTGAAGGTAAATTCAATGAGTCAAATGTTACACTTGGCGCTTTAGATAATGCAATGGCAACAAAAGGAGAAGCCATTTCAGCAACAAAATGTACCTCTTGTCATAAACTTACTGAAGAGCGATTAGTAGGACCAGGATGGAAAGGTGTAACTACCCGCAATACTCCTTATTGGATTATGAACTTTATTTCAAACCCAGATCCAATGATTGAAAAAGATCCTAAAGTACAAGCACAATTAGAATTGTGTTTGGTTAGAATGCCTAATCAAGGTTTGGTAGACAATGAGGCTAGAGAAATCCTTGAATTTATGCGTAAAAATGATGGCGCTAAATAAATAATAAACCAATTAAATCAACATGAAACTAATACAATCAACTTCGATTGCTGCAGTGATATCTGCTGCTGCATTGTTCTCGTGTAAACCCAAAAGCACAGGTAGTGCAGTAAGTGGAGACGCTGCTGCAAAAGCTTATGTTGCACCTGGCAAATACGATGAATTCTATAATTTCGTATCTGGTGGATTCAGCGGACAAATGAGTGTATACGGATTACCTAGTGGCCGTTTGCTTAGGGTAATTCCTGTATTCTCTGTTGATCCTGAAAAAGGATGGGGATATAGCGAAGAAACAAAACCAATGCTAAATACTTCTCATGGTTTTGTTCCTTGGGACGATTTACACCACATTGAAATGAGCCAGACCAATGGTGAAATCGATGGCAAATGGGTTTTTGCAAATGGTAACAATACGCCACGTTTAGCAAGAATTGATTTGAAAACTTTCAAAACTGCTGAGATAATAGAACTTCCCAATAGTGCTGGAAACCATAGTTCACCTTTTGGAACTGAAAACTCTGAATACATTGTAGCAGGAACACGTTTTAGCGTTCCTTCTGATGAAGACAACGGTGATGTTCCTATCAATTCTTACAAGAAAAACTTTAAAGGCCATATTTCTTTTGTAAGCGTTGCAAAAGAAACAGGGGAAATGAAAGTTGCATTCCAATTAAAAACACCTGGCGTAAACTTTGACTTGGCTAGAGCCGGCAAAGGCAAATCACATGGTTGGTTTTTCTTTAGCTGCTACAATACTGAACAAGCAAGTACTTTATTAGAAGTGAATGCTTCTCAAAAAGATAAAGACTTTATCATGGCAGTAAACTGGAAAAAAGCAGAGGAATACATCAAAGCAGGTAAAGGCAAAAAAGTAAAAACTAAATATGCCCATAACACTTGGAATGAAGCTACCCACACTGCAACTTCAAAAATGGAAGAAGAAGTATTGGTATTAGATGTAAAAGAATTTAAAGACATCGTATACTTTATTCCTTGTCCTAAATCTCCACATGGTTGTGACGTAGATCCAACCGGCGAATACATTGTTGGTTCTGGTAAACTAGCTGCCTTAATCCCTGTATTTAGCTTTGATAAGATTCAACAATCTATCGCTGCTAAATCTTATGATGGAGATTACGAAGGTATTCCTGTAATTAAATACGAGTCTGCATTATACGGTGAAGTAAAAAAACCAGGTTTAGGACCTTTGCATACCGAATTTGATGGTAGAGGAAATGCCTACACTTCTTTCTTTGTATCTTCTGAAGTTGTTAAATGGAATATTAAAGATTTAAAAGTGCTTGACCGTGTTCCAACTTATTATTCTGTTGGTCACTTAAGCATCCCTGGTGGTAACACTAAAAAGCCAAATGGTAAATACCTTGTTGCGTACAATAAGATCACTAAAGATCGTTATTTACCAACTGGTCCTGAATTAGCACAAAGTGCTCAACTATATGATATTAGTGGAGATAAAATGCAGCTGATTCTAGACTACCCTACTATTGGTGAACCACACTATGCTCAGTCTGCACCAGCGGATATCATTAGAAATAATGGACAATTGAAATTATATAAATTGTCTGATAACAAGCACCCTTATGTAACACAAGGTGAAGCAAACGCTAAAGTAACCAGAGAAGGAAATAAAGTGCATGTTTATATGACCTCTATCCGTTCACACTTTGCGCCTGATAATATTGAAGGAATCAAAGTTGGAGATGAAGTGTATTTCCACGTAACTAACTTAGAACAAGATTGGGATGTTCCGCATGGTTTTGCTATCAAAGGAGCTGACAATGCAGAATTATTGATTATGCCGGGTGAAACGACTACTTTAAAGTGGTTACCTAAAAAACCTGGTATGTTCCCAATGTATTGTACAGACTTCTGTAGTGCATTACACCAAGAAATGCAAGGATATATCAGAGTTTCTCCTGCTGGAAGCAATGTTCCGCTTAGCTTTAGTTTAGGAAAACCTGTTCCAGAAACTAAGTAAATAGTTTATACTAAAAGGAGCAGTAAATCATAACTGCTCCTTTTTTATTTAAAAAATAGAAAGATGAAAATAGAAATATCGAAATTATCAAAATGGTTATTAATCATTAGTGGTATTTTCTTAGCTGTATCAATTGTGTTACCAATATGGAGAATTGAACTAGATGCGCCGCAGTATCCAGAGGGATTAGGCTTACAAATATTTTCTTACAAATTAGGAGGTGATGTTGCTATAATTAATGGTTTGAATCACTATATAGGAATGCAAACTTTACATGAAGAAAACTTTATTGAATTCACCCTTCTTCCCTATATTATTGGCTTCTATGCTATTTTAATGTTGATCACAGGAATTAAGGGTGGTAGAAAAATGCTTTACACCACTTTTATTGCGTTTGTTGTATTTGGCATTGTTGCAATGGTTGATTTTTGGAGATGGGAATATAACTATGGGCATAACTTAGACCCGAATGCTGCCATTATTGTTCCAGGCATGGCTTACCAACCACCGCTCATTGGATTTAAACAATTACTCAACTTTGGAGCATATTCTATACCAGATATGGGCGGATGGCTATTTATAGGTGCTGGACTTTTATGTTTACTTGCTGTAGCAATCGAGGCTGGGTGGTTAAAAAAAATAATAAAACCCAAAGTAGTTACCACCGTTATATTGCTGTTTTTATTTAGTGCATGTGGAAATACACAACCAGAAAAATTGGTTTTAAATAAAGACCAATGCGAGTTTTGCAAGATGACTGTTGCAGATGCAAGATTTGGTGCAGAAGCAATCAGCGATAAAGGAAGAATTTACAAGTTTGATGATTTAAACTGCATGATTTCATTTAATAAAGCCAATCAGAAAATTGCCCTAAAACAATATTTTGTAAATGACTACACTGCCGATAATCATTTGATTGATGCCACCAACGCATGGTATGTAAAGCATGAAACCATTAAAAGTCCTATGGGTAGCAATACAGCCGCATTTGCGCAAAAAGTAGCAGCTGAGAATTTGGCAAAGTCTGCTGCTGTTTCAATTATTTCCTGGGAGAATATAATTCAATAAAATGAAGTGGTTTTTTTTTGTTCTACTCTTATTTAAAGGATTATCAGCTTCAGGAAAAGTATTCCACGTTGGTGCGCAGCATCCATATAAAACCATTAAATCTGCTTTGGCAGTATCCAATGGAGGTGACACTGTTTATATCCATAAAGGTCTATATAAGGAAGGAAATATAATTGTTCAAAAAGCCATAACAATCATAGGTATTGATCGACCAATATTAGATGGCGACAAAAAATATGAAGTATTATCAATCAAATCGAGCTATGTTACAATAAAAGGATTGAGGGTTCAGCATTCTGGTTATGCAAGCTTAGACGACCCAGGAGGGATAAAAGTATACGAAGCAACGAAAGTTACTATTATCGACAATGAATTATTCGACAATTTTTTTGGCATATACATTCAATTCAGTACCAATTGCCTCATTAAAAACAACTCCATCATTGCATTTGGCAAAGAAGAACAAACAATTGGGAATGGGGTGCATTGTTGGAAAAGTGATAGCCTACAAATTATAGGCAACAATATCAATGGTTGTAGAGATGGGGTCTATTTTGAATTTGTAAATAATTCAGTGATATGGAGAAATATTGTTACTGATAATATTCGTTATGGATTACATTTTATGAATTCAAATAATGATTCTTACTTCACCAATATTTTTAGTAGAAATGGCGCTGGAGTAGCCGTTATGTTCTCTAAAAAAATTACCATGATGAACAATACTTTCAATGAAAATTGGGGAGACGCGGCATACGGATTATTATTCAAAGAAATATCTGACTGTCATTTATCGGGAAATCATTTTAATAAAAATACGGCCGCCATTTTCATGGATGGGAGCAATAGAACGATTGTAGAAAATAATGTTTTTAGTAATAATGGATGGGGATTGAAAATACAAGCGAATTGCATGGACAATATTATCCAAAAAAATAATTTTATTAAAAACACTTTTGATGTTAGTACCAATGGCACATTGCTATTAAATATTTTTTCACAAAACTATTGGGATAAATACAGTGGCTACGATTTAAATAAAGACAAAATTGGAGATGTTCCATATAGACCACTAAGTCTGTACTCTGTTATTGTGGAGAGCAACCCCACTGCTATGATTTTGTTCAGAAGCTTTTTTGTGTCGCTTTTAGATCAATCAGAAAAAAAGATTCCAAGTTTAACACCTGAAAATTTTATTGACAATAAACCACTCATGAGTGCTTTAAGATTATGATTACTGTAGAAAATATAAAAAAGAAATTCGGAAAACTTGTTGTGCT
>JAGOGG010000112.1 GCA_017996795.1 Sediminibacterium sp.
GTAACCATCGGTACCCCAATTGGTTAATCCTTTGTTTACTACCACTTCCCAATAGTCTGTGCCTGGTACTGTATATAAAACATATGCACCAGTGTCTAAGGTTGAACCACCCATGGTTACTTTATCAGAAAAATGAATTCTAGTTGCTGCATTAGCACCTGTTCTCCATAATTGATTTAATGGAACTAATTCTGAATTCTCTTTTAACATTGCTCTTCCTTTGATGTTCGGACGAGAGTAAGTCAATTCAATTTTCCCCATTCCAAAATCTTGACTGATTTTTTGGGTTGTGCTAGGTTGTGGCATTCTTATTTGTGCAAAACCCATTACACTGCATAATAAAGCAGCTGCAAGCAAAGTCTTTTTCATATTCATTAAATGTTTGAACGCCAAACTTAGGTTTTCCATCCCAAATACAGCAATTTTTTTAAAAAATTAAGACTAAAATGAGTGGATTTAACAATTGAGATTATTTGAATCCAGGATGAAATCGTTGTAGGGTATCTTTAAGGAAATGACTATCTAAGTGGGTGTAAATTTCAGTGGTAGTGATGCTCTCATGCCCCAGCATTTCTTGCACTGCTCTTAAGTCGGCACCGCCTTCTACTAAATGTGTAGCAAAAGAATGCCTGAAGGTATGCGGAGATATGATTTTGGTTATTCCCGCTTTTGATGCTAAGTCTTTGATTATATAAAAAATCATTACCCTGCTTAGTTTCTTACCCCTTCTATTTAAAAATAAATAATCTTCTGATCCTATTTGAATAGGTTGGTGTACCCTTATTTTATCTTTATAAATTTTAATGCATTTGATTGCTTCCGATCCAATGGGTACCAATCTTTCCTTGTCTCCTTTACCAATCACTTTTACAAATCCTACGTCTAAATAAAGACCAGAAATTTTTAAGTTGACCACTTCGCTTACCCTTAACCCACAACTGTACATGGTTTCTAAGATGGCTTTATTCCTTCCTCCTTCTTGGCTGCTTAAATCAATCTGGCCAATTATTGATTCAATTTCATCAAAGTGTAAAGTGTCGGGTAATTTTCTTTTAGATTTTGGTGCGTTTAATAAAATCGCTGGATCAGATATGCATATTTGCTCTAATAGACAGTATTTAAAAAAACTGCGGATGCCTGAAATAACCCTTGCTTGTGAAGTAGCCGTCATGCCCAATTCACTCACCCATTTTACAAAAGCTTGTAAGTCTTTTAATACTATTTCCGATGGGGCTTTGGTTTGATTCGTGGCCAATAAAAAAGAAGTAAGCATTTCAATATCGTGCAGGTAAGCTTCAACCGAATTTTCGCTCAAAGATTTCTCTAACTGTAAATAAGCTTTGAATCCTTTTTTATATGCGTTCCACATGATTGATAAAGATAACAGCTATATGATTATATTCGCTTTTAGTCTATTTTAAAAGTAGGGTAGTTTATGCAAGTTAATCTTAGATCGTTTAAGCAAAAAGTTCATCATCATGCAAAGGGCATGAAAAAATTTTTAGGAAAGCTTGAAAAAAATCCACCAAAAGGATTGGATAAGATGGCAGAGAAAATTGATGCAGAGGTTTGGAAAGAAGTAGACTGCTTAAGCTGTGCCAATTGTTGCAAAAGCATGAGTCCTACATTTACCGCAAAAGATTTAAAGCGTATTGCAGCGCATGTAGACATGTCTGTTGCCGAATTTAAAGAGAAATGGTTGTATTTTGATGAGGAAGACGGAGATTGGATGAATAAAAAACAACCCTGTCAATTTTTAAATTTGACTACTAATATGTGTAGTATTTATGAAGTAAGACCCGATGACTGTGCTGGGTTTCCTCATTTAAAGAAAAAGAAGATGGTAGAATACATTCACGTTCACCAACAAAAT
This sequence comes from Sediminibacterium sp., assembly GCA_017996795.1. GTDB lineage: Bacteria > Bacteroidota > Bacteroidia > Chitinophagales > Chitinophagaceae > Sediminibacterium. Next base: position 1,874 of record JAGOGG010000112.1, read on the forward strand.
ATCAGCTATTGTCCTGCTACCTATAAAATGGTAGAAAAATTTCAGGAACTGCTAAAGCCAGCCGGTAAATAAGTTCTTTTTGAGCGTTTCTTTGTTTATTGTTTTATAGTTAGTTTGGCAATTCTGCCACCGCCACCAGCTAAAAAAACAGCTCGTCCATTCTTTGCTTTTTGTACAACATGAAAGCTTTGATTGGAAATATTTTCCCAATTCATGCCCCCATCCTTTGAAATGTCTACACCAGAAGTGCCACATGCAACCAAGGTTTGGTTGTCTAAATAAATTACACAAGAACGATATCCAAAAGGGGGAGTTGTTGGTGCTTTAAATAGGATACTTGGTTCTAAACGAAGGGCAATAGAATTGCCTGTTCTTAGGGTGTCATTTGCAAAGTCTCCCCCTACAATAAATGCATGATTACCTGAAGGGCTTATGGCAATTGAGTTGGCCCCTGTAGACTCTTTTCCTTGTAAAAGGGGCAATGGATATTGATCTCGTTGATCCCTTGCATTCAATAATCGAGAAACTTTACCACCTGTTACCATGAATGTTCCTTTTTTAAAAGTATTCGAAGACTTACTGATTTGTAAATTGGTTCCACTTGAAGCAAAAAATGCTTCCCCATCACTTAATGCAATCCCATCAAGCTTATTGGTTTCCCAGGTTTCACCCAAGTTGTTGCTGAGTGCAAAAAATGCTTTCCCGTTGATTGGGTCTCCAATTACTTGAATCGTTTTTGCTTCAGTGTGCATGGCGTCTAAGAACATTCCTTTAGTACTGTCTTCGAAAACTTTGTACCAATTTTCACCTCCATCAGTGGTTTTTAAAATAAGGGCTGGTTCAGCAACAGCCATGATTATAGCTGTGTTTTGATTGTATGCTTCAATATCCCTGAAGTCTCTTTTCTCATAACCTTTTACCGTTATCCAATTGAATGTTTTTCCTCCATCTACAGACTTTCCAACAGACCCTCCACTTCCACTTACCCAAACAATTTTATCAGTAACTACACTCATTCCTCTGATACTTGTTTTTCTTCCTTGTTCCAAAACTTGTATCGGATTATTGGTTTGGGCATTGGTCAAAACACAATCACTAATAAAGAGTAGAACTAAAAATATTTTTATATATGGCTTCATACATTCATTTTTGCGTATTCAGCAACAAGTTAATTCAATTCCTTTTTAACATTTTAATTTTTTCGATATATGATTCCCTATTGGATGAGCAGAACTCAATTGCTTTTAGGAGATGAGCCTTTACAAGCTTTAATGAATAAACATGTATTAGTAGTGGGTTTAGGTGGTGTAGGAGGTATTTGTGCCGAAATGATTGTTCGCTCTGGGGTAGGAAAAATTACGATTGTTGATGCCGATACAGTAGACTTGAGTAATGCCAATCGCCAGATACCCGCCTTGCATTCCACTGCAGGTAAATTAAAGTCTGAAGTAATGGCCGAACGATTAAAAGATATCAATCCTCAGTTGGAAATCATTGTTAAATCAATCTATATCAAAGAAGAGCTAACCCAAGCATTATTGGATGAAGCACATTACGATTATGCTGTGGATTGTATTGATACATTATCTCCGAAGGTATTTTTTATCAAAGGTTGTTTAGATCGAAATATTCCAATTGTGAGTTCATTGGGTGCTGGGGGGAAGTTAGATCCCTCACAGGTAGTTATTACAGATATTTCTAAAACTTATCAGTGCAATTTGGCGAGCTATGTACGAAAAAAATTACATGGGTTAGGTATCTATAAGGGGTTAACCGTAGTATTTAGTGCAGAGAAAGTAGATCAATCTAAAATTATTGAAACAGAAAAAGCATATCCTAAAAAATCAATCATCGGCACCATGTCTTATATGCCAGCCATTTTTGGTTGTATGGCTGCAAGTGTGGTTATTCGGGGGTTATTAAATCAACACTAGTATTGTAAGTAATTACTTACTTTGGCATCCCAATCAGTAACTTTTGTTTCCTTGGTACATTTTTGTATGAAAATACTCATTGGCAATTCAAACAATTCCTCCGCATTGGGAATCCCCAACAATTTATCTAAGTGATGGATTCCTCCCGGGTTAACATGGGTTTTATATGGGGCCCATTCAAATTTATCTGGATGTAAGTCTTTGATGATTCTAATTAAGAAAAGCCCAAAAAAAACAGGTTTAAACTGCAAGGGATCATTTACTTTAAAATGCACCCCATTGCACTGTTCTCCGGCATATTTGTTTTGATGTGGAATAAAATGTACTGGTCTACAGTTTAATTCATCACCAATGAAAAGATTAATTTGTTGGGCAACTGCATCTGCGTTTAACCAAGGAGAACCAACAGCTTCAAATGAAAAATCGGATGATCTTCCTTCAGATAAATTAGTTGCTTCTAAAAAACACAATCCCGGATAAAGTAAGGTAGACTCAACCCGTTGAATAGCTGGAGAGGTTGGAATAAAAGGAATGCCCCAATCCAACTGAAACATCATTCTATTCCAATGTTGGCATGTTATGATTTCGAGAGGGGCGTTAATATTTCTTTCGGAATTATAATACAAAGCCAATTCTCCTAAAGTACATCCATGTCTGATGGGCATGGGCCATCTGCCAATAAATGAAGCACAATTGGGGTTGAGCCAAGGTCCTTCGTTTAAATGCATGGACCCTGAAATAGGATTGGGCCTATCTAATATGATTAATGGAATTTGGTGCTTTGCAGCTGTTTCTAATAGATAACTCAAGGTCCATAAATAAGTATAAAAACGAACCCCAATATCTGGTACATCAAAAAGGATTAGATCAATATCTGTTAAGTCTTCTACTGTTGGTGCCAATTTTGGGCCATACAAACTAATGATTGGCAAATCGGTTAATTCATCCACTCCGTTAAGCATAGGTGCTCCGTCTGCTCCTTTTGCTGAAATGCCATGTTCAGGTGAAAATAATTTTTTTAGATTGAATCCAGCTTTTTGTAAAGCCAGTCTAGAAGGAACCAAATTCTGGGTGGTTGCCCCTTCGTTGGTTACCATGCCAATCCGCTGGTTTTTCCATGGAACCATTTCGGAAATAAGAATTTTATCAACACCAAATAAAACAGACATGGATATTATTTAATTATTGCGTTTGTGTTCGTTCAAAATTCATTTCATTTTTGAGTTGTTCTACCACATTAAAAATAATAGGGCACCTGTCATAATGCATAAATGTGGTAAATACCCTTCTTTTAAAATGGGGTAAATGCAAAGCTGGAAATTCTTTACATCCCTCAAATCGATATTCATAGATGGTACACTTATTATCTTGTAAAAAATGGCAAGGCATTTGGTTCATGATCATCATTCCGTTGCTGCCTTTTTCTAGATATTGTTCATCAAAGTGGGGGCGATCCATTTTTAAATGGCTCGATAAACGATCCGCTTCTTGTTCATTTAAACAAACCATTAAACTTTTACAACAATTTCCACAGTCGGTACATGAAATAGTAGGGCTAATTAGAGCATCTAATTCTTGCACTTTCGCATCAATATCTTCATCATTGAATTCTTTTATAAACGCACTAAATCGGTCGTTCTCTGCGTGATGGGCAATTGCAAAATCTGCTATTGACTGGAGGTCAGTTTGTGGTTTAAAATTGGGCTTCATTCAATTAAAGGTACTATTTGGCGTATAAAATCTACCAAAAACAGCTATTTATCCACATATAATAGGCATTTGTAGAAAAGTATAATTGGGCTGCGATTTGAGGGACTTAGATTTGCCGTAAGCAAAAAGGATTTTAAAAAGGAAATATGGCAGAAGACAAGAATTTAGTCAGGTACGATGAAGACTCCATCCGGTCTTTAGATTGGAAAGAACATATTCGTTTGCGTCCAGGTATGTATATTGGAAAACTAGGGGATGGTTCCGCTGCGGACGATGGAATTTATGTACTTATTAAAGAGGTCATTGATAACTGTATTGATGAATATACCATGGGACATGGTAAGCAAGTAGAGTTAACTATTGAAGGTAAAACTGTTACGGTAAGAGATTATGGTCGAGGTATACCCCTGGGTAAAGTGATTGATGTAGTTAGTAAAATTAATACAGGTGCCAAATACGATAGCAAAGCTTTCCAAAAAAGTGTTGGTTTAAACGGGGTAGGTACCAAAGCTGTTAATGCTTTGAGTAGCCATTTTTTAGTTACTTCATTTAGAGAAGGTAAATGTAAAACTGCGGAGTTTGAAAAAGGGGAATTGGTTAAAGACCATAAAGAAATTAAAACGGATGAGCCCAATGGCACATTGGTGGTATTTACTCCAGATGATACGGTTTTTAGAAATTTTCATTTTATACATGAGTATTTAGATAACCAACTTTGGAATTACTGTTATTTGAATGCAGGCCTTGCCATGCATTTTAATGGTAAAAAATATGTGAGTAAGAATGGTTTGCTAGATTTATTACAACGCAAAACCAATCCAGATGAATTAAGGTACCCAATCATTCATTTAAAGGGAGATGATATTGAAGTGGCACTTTCTCATAACAATGATTATGGGGAAGATATTTTCTCATTTGTAAACGGGCAGTATACTACCCAGGGTGGAACCCACCAACAAGCATTTAGGGAAGCATATGTAAAAGTGATTCGTGATTTTTACAAAAAGGATTACGATGCTTCTGATATTAGAACGAGTATAGTTGCTGCTGTTTCTGTAAGAGTGCAAGAACCTGTATTCGAGAGCCAAACAAAAACCAAGTTAGGGTCTCAAAATATTGCTGAAGGTGGTCAAAGTATGAAGTCTTTTGTATTAGACTTTTTGGCAAAGGAACTGGATAATTTTCTTCATAGAAATACGGCTACTGCAGAGGCCCTTAAAAAGCGCATTGAACAAAATGAAAGGGAGCGCAAAGAATTAGCCGGCATTAAGAAATTAGCAAACGAAAGAGCTAAAAAAGCCAATTTACATAATAAGAAATTGCGCGATTGCAGGGTTCATTTAAACGACGAACTTCCGGCCAAAAACAAAGAAGCATTTATTGCCACCCAAAAAGACACTACTATTTTTATTACAGAGGGAGATAGCGCAAGCGGAAGTATAACCAAGAGTAGAAATGTGGATACCCAAGCTGTATTTAGCTTAAGGGGTAAGCCACTGAATTCTTTTGGGGAAACAAAGAAAGTGGTTTA
>JAGOGG010000113.1 GCA_017996795.1 Sediminibacterium sp.
TTGATAGAAAAGTCTTCCAATATTATTTTGTGTTGCACCTATTGTTTTAGTGTCGTTTAATAATTCTTGTATTTCTAAAGACTTTATTAAATAAATCAAAGCAAGTTTCGGTTCTGTTTTTTCAGTAAACATTGCTCCTGCATTATGGTACAAGACACTTAATGCTTTTTGGTCATTTATTTTCTTGTATATCGTTTCTGCTTTATCAAAATAATTCGCAGACTCTTCAAAATTTCCAGATAAGGAAAGAGCTTGTCCCAACATAGTAAAGTTGGCAGCCATTTCTTTTGGCCTTTTAATTTGTTGCCATATCAGTGCTTCCTGATTTAAATAGGGGATTGCTTTTTGAGGGACCCTTTTGATAATAAAATAATTGGCTTTTGCCCTAAGAGCAGCAGCAATTCCTGATTTAAATGAAAAAATATTGGAATACTGATTAACCAAGTTGGCGTAGTTAAATGTATTCGTAGAATCAATAAATGAGTAGTAAAAAGCAAGTTGAGCAAGGTTGTTCAACTGATGGGTGTCTTTTATAACAGAAGGCGTTATTTTTTTTAAACTATCAATTTCTTTTTGGTATTGCGCCAAACTGTTGGTGGCACAAAAAAAAATTAAAATAAAAAATAAGGCAAAAGACCTACTAAACATTGGCATCATATTCTAAAAGTAACACCCTCAATAGCTAGTTGGGTTCTTGGAAATACTTCTAAAGCTTCTTTCAAATAGTCATGTAATTCTTCAAATTTACTGCTGAAATGACCAAGCAACAATCCACCAGCATTTGCATTCAACGCTATGCTTGCCGCTTGAGCGGTAGTAGAGTGAAACCTAGCAGCAGCTCGTTCTTCCATACCGTTTAGGTAGGTGGCTTCATGATAAATCATTGTTACATTTTTTGCTATATTGATTAGCCTTTCATCATAAATGGTATCAGCGCAATAAACATAACTTTTTGCTGGTGAATTGGGTAAAGTCACTTGTTCATTATACACAACCGAGCCGTCTTTTGCTGTGTAATCATACCCCATTTTTAAAGAGGAGTAAAATGCCGCAGGAATATTTAAGTTGATTGCTTTCTCTTTATCTAATTTCCTAGGAAGTTTTTTTTCTTTTATCAAAAATCCCCAACAAGGTATACGGTGTTGGGTGTGGAAAGTTTCCACCGAAAATTTGGGAGTGTCTAAAATGACTTCCTCTTTATTTAAGGGGTGAAAAACCAACTCGTAGGGTAGGGTTGTTGAAGCAACTTTTAGTTGGAGAGCAATAATTTCTTCCAATCCAGGAGGTGCAAATAAATGGAGTGGTTGTTCCCTATTTAATAAAGCCATACTACTGATTAAACCAATCAGCCCAAAATAATGGTCACCATGTAAATGCGAAATAAAAATATGGTTTAATTTCCCTCTTCGTATTTTATACCTTGATAACTGCATTTGAGTTCCTTCGCCACAATCAATTAATAAGAGTTGGTCGTTTATGGTAACTATTTGGGCACTGGGGTGCCTATCGTAAGCAGGTAAAGCTGAATTGTTTCCTAAAATAGTTACCGCGAACATAAAGAGTTAATAATGATTAATTTATAATTCCTGAAGGTATGACAAATTAATATTTTTTATGCTGCATAACTAAGCTTTTTTATATCAATTTACCCGCCCAATTAGGTATTTTGCCCCTTTTCTCTTAGATAAACTAAAAAAATGCATATAATTTGTGTTTTTTAAGGAAAAATGGTACTTTTGCACCGAAAAAAAAGAAAGAGTCTAATTCCGGAGTCTATTTAAAAACTTAGAGATGCCTTATTTAACTACAGAAAGAAAAGCCAGCATTTTTGCTGAATTTGGTGGAAAAGCAAGCAACACAGGTTCTATTGAAGCGCAAGTTGCTATCTTAACTGAGCGTATTGCCCATATTTCAAAGCACTTACAAGCGAACAAACACGATCACTCAACTCAACGTGGTTTGATGATGATGGTTGGTCAGCGTAAGCGCTTATTGGCTTACATGCAAAAGCATAACTTAAGTGGATACCGTGCGCTAATTGAGAAATTAGGTCTGAGAAAATAATTCTTCAGTCATGTTATAAAACCGTTCCCAACTCACATTTTATTGTAGTTGGGAATAGTTGTTTTATCCTGTATCTTACAATCAGCCTTACAAACCATTGATAGGGCATCATTTGCTACTAATCAATACATAAAAACGATTATGTTATCACAACCAATAAGTGTTCAATTTAACCTAGACGAAAAACGTCAGGTAACCCTTGGAACAGGTAAATTAGCTCGTCAAGCAGACGGAGCAGTTACTGTTCAACAAGGAAACTGTATTATCATGGCTACCGTTGTAGCAAACAAAGACCCAAAAGATGGGCAAGACTTCTTCCCGCTAAGCGTAGACTATCAAGAGAAATTTGCCTCTGCAGGACGTGTGCCTGGATCTTTTTTCAAAAGAGAAGCTCGTTTAAACGATTATGAAATATTAACCAGCCGATTAATTGATCGTGCTTTAAGACCTTTATTTCCAGAAGATTATTTATGTGATGTTCAAGTCTTAGTGAGTCTTATCTCTAGCGATTCAGATATATTGCCAGATTCTTTGGCATGTTTAGCGGCATCGGCTGCTTTGGCAGTTTCAGACATTCCAATTAAGGAAATCATTTCTGAAGTTAGAATTGCCCGTGTAAATGGACAGTTCATCATCAATCCTACCAGAACAGAATTAGCAAATTCAGACCTAGAGTTCTTAATTGCTGCTACCGAGAAGAATTTAATGATGGTAGAAGGAGAGGCAAAAGAATGTGCTGAAGCAGATTTAGTTAAAGCACTTGAAATTGCACACGATGCCATTAGAATTCAAATTAAGGCACAGGCGGAATTAAGAGCAAAAGCTGGAGTTACTACAAAGCGTGATTATAAGAAGCCTGAGCAAGATGAACAAATCAAGGAATTGGTGTACAACTTTGCGAAAGATCGTGTATACGAAATTTCAAGAAAAGGGTCTGCAAAGCATGAGCGTTCTGATGCTTACAGTGCCTTGAAAGATGAAATCATGTCTAGTTTGCCTTCAGATGTTACAGATCTACAGAAAAAGTTAGCAAAAAAATATTACGAAGACCTTAAATGGGAAGTCGTAAGAAATATGATTTTAGAAGATCGTATTCGTTTAGACGGACGTAAATTAGATGAGGTAAGACCATTGGCAATGGAAGTGGAACCACTTCCTACCCCACACGGTTCTGCTTTGTTTACAAGAGGTGAAACTCAATCACTTACAACGGTTACTTTCGGAACTAAATTAGATGAGTTATTAGCTGAAACCGCCGCAAAATCCGAATATTCAAAATTCTTTTTGCATTATAATTTTCCACCATTTTCAACAGGTGAAGTTAAAATGATGCGTGGTGTTGGTAGAAGAGAAGTGGGTCATGGCAACTTGGCTCAACGTTCATTAAAACAAATGATGCCTTCTTCAACAGGGTTTGCTTACACAGTAAGAATTGTAAGTGATATTTTGGAAAGTAATGGATCTTCTTCTATGGCTACGGTTTGTGCCGGTTCATTGGCTTTAATGGATGCGGGTGTACCTGTTCCAAAGCACGTAAGTGGCGTAGCAATGGGATTAATTACTCGTGAAGATGGTAAATATGCAATATTAACTGATATCTTAGGAGATGAAGACCATTTAGGTGATATGGACTTTAAAGTTACTGGTACTAAAGACGGTATCTGTGGAGTTCAAATGGACATTAAAGTAGATGGTCTAAGCATGGAAGTAATGATGGAAGCATTGACTCAAGCAAGAGCTGGCCGATTACATATTCTAGATGCAATGTATGAGTGTATTCCTGCTCATAGATCCGAAGTGAAACCACATGCTCCAAGAATGGTTAAATTAATTATTGATAAAGAATTTATTGGAGCAGTTATAGGACCAGGAGGAAAAGTGATACAAGAAATTCAACGCGAAACTGGTGCAACTGTAAATATTGAGGAAGTAGGTAATACAGGAGAAGTGAGTATCTTCTCTGCTTCAAAAGAAAGTTTAGAAAAAGCGGTTAATTGGGTTCGTGGTATTACCGCAGTTCCAGAAGTAGGAGATGTATATGAAGGACCAATCAAAGGCATTAAAGAGTTCGGTGCTTTTGTAGAATTCATGCCAGGTAAGCAAGGATTATTGCATATCAGCGAAATCAGTTGGAGCCGTTTAGAATCTATGGATGGACTATTTAAGGAAGGAGATATGGTTAAGGTTAAATTGGTAGGTCTCGATCCAAAGACTGGCAAATTTAAATTAAGTCGTAAAGCATTGATGCCAAGACCAGAACAAAAGCCTAGAGAAAACAATTCCAATAACGAAGGATAAGTTTGAATACTATTTTACAACACAATGGCCCGATTTCGGGCCATTGATATTTTAAGTAAGTGTTATGACACAACAATATCAAGAAGTAATTATTACACTGAACAACCAACCAGAAGATCTATCTGAAATGTTGATTGCTCATCTTGCCGAATTAGGTTATGATGGATTTTTAGAAGAACCCAATCAACTGAAAGCATATATTTCAACTGAATTCTTTAATCAACAAGATCTAGCCAATATGTTGGCTCCCTATCAACTAACTGTAAGTTTAAACACCATTGAAAAACAGAATTGGAATATTTTATGGGAGTCTAATTTCAGTCCTATGCAAGTAGACCAATTTGTTGGAGTAAGGGCTTCGTTTCATGAACCCATTCAAGAAGTAAAACATGAGTTAATCATTACCCCTAAAATGAGTTTTGGTACTGGGCATCATGGAACAACTTATTCTGTCATGAAATTGATGGAGTCGATTGATTTTAATGCCAAAAAAGTGTTTGATTTTGGAACTGGTACAGGAATTTTGGCAATATTAGCAGAGAAGCTGGGTGCATCTTTGATAATGGGGGTAGACAATGACCCTTGGTGTATTGAAAATGCAGCAGAAAATGTTCAAGTAAATCATTGTAAAAATATTCAAATAGCATTAGCAGATACTATTTCAACCAATCAGCAATATGATATCGTCATTGCAAATATCAATAGACATATTCTAGAAGCGAATATGTTATTGTTTCCACAAATAATTAACCCCAAAGGTTTACTTATTTTAAGTGGGCTTTTAATGAGCGATGAACTAGATATGATTGAATTGTGTAAGAAACATGGCTTTAAACATGAACAAACTTTAACCAAAGATGGATGGGTAGCCATACAATTTTCGGTTAATTAGGTTCGTTTTTGTGTTAAGAAATTATTAACTTAGATAATTGTTTATCTTTGTGCCCCCAATAAATACGTACATGAACGAAGTTATATTGATTTTGTTGGCTTATTTAATAGGTTCAGTGCCAACAGCAGTTTGGATTAGCAAGTATTTTTTCAAGATTGATATTAGAGATTATGGTAGTGGCAATGCGGGTGCTACCAATACATTTAGGGTACTTGGCTCTAAGTGGGGCACTTTTGTAATGATGGTAGATGTATTAAAAGGGATTATTGCCACTTCGTTGTACATTCTGCTTCCTTATTATTTAACTGATGAATGGGATAGAACCAATTTTATGATTGGATTAGGGCTTGCTGCTGTACTCGGCCATATATTTCCTATTTGGGCTGGTTTTAGAGGAGGAAAAGGCGTTGCTACTTTATTAGGCATGGCAGTTGCCATTCAACCCCTAGTTGCAATTTGTTGTGTTGGGGTATTTTTAATTGTATTATACTTAACCAGATTCGTTTCGCTGAGCTCCATATTAGCAGGAGTTTCATTCATGGTTTTTATATTATTCATATTTAATGAGAAGGAAACATTGTATCGCATTTTTGCGGTATTGGTGGCATTAATGGTGATATTGACACATCAGAAAAATATAGGAAGAATTCTAAAAGGTACAGAAAGTAAGATCCCATTATTCAGATCAAGGGATAAGGAAAGAAGAAGAAAGTAATAGTAGTTGTACTTAAATTTTTACATGAAAAAAATCATTCAAACAGTATCGCTTTTGGCGATCATTATGGCATCAATGGCATGCCAAAGAAATGCCATTACCGGTAGAAAGCAATTGAGTTTAGTTCCAGAATCTGAAGCTCAATCTCTGGCAATAAGCCAATACGAATCTTTCTTAAATACCAATAAACTGGTAAGTGGAACTGCTGAAGCTGTTATGGTAAAGCGGGTAGGAGAAAGGATTGTATCAGCAATTAAGAAATATTATCAGCAAAAAGGATTGTCCAATGAGCTAGAGGGCTATACTTGGGATATTAATTTAGTGAACGACAAGCAAATGAATGCTTGGTGTATGCCTGGTGGCAAAATTGTGGTGTATACTGGAATATTGCCAATCACACAAAATGAAGCAGGTTTAGCAGTAGTAATGGGACATGAAATTGCGCATGCACTCGCTAGACATGGAAGTGAAAGAATGAGTCAAGGCTTGCTTCAACAAGGTTTAGGTGCTGGAATGTCAATTGCACTATCTAATAAGCCACAATTAACTCAAGATATATTCAATGCTTCTTATGGTATTGCATCAGGTACCATTATGCCTGCTTTTAGTAGGAGCAATGAATTAGAAGCTGACCGATTTGGTTTAATGTTCTCTGCTTTGGCTGGTTTTGATCCTAGAGAAGCCCTTTCTTTTTGGAAAAGAATGTCTGCAGCAGCTGGTGGTGGAAATACCAATTCTATTTTGAGTACACACCCCAGTGATGTAGAAAGGATGGCAGCTTTAGAAAAAATCATGGCCAGCACTATCCAGAATTACTATAAAAAGTCATAACATTTTTTTAACTTTGCAACTTTAATTGCATTAATAAAACTCCTTTAAGGCATGTCGAATCAAACGCTACTCGAAAAACTTCAATTAAAGGACGAGAAGAATCTACTTATTCAGGGATTGCCT
>JAGOGG010000114.1 GCA_017996795.1 Sediminibacterium sp.
AAATGGCAGCACCAGGGTTACCCAAAGCCAATCTTATATTGGCTCTAATCATATATGCTTCAGTAGCATTTTCGTCTTCATCAATGGCTTTGGTGCAGTCTTGTAGTGCACCATTAATATCATCTAAACCCCTTTTAATTGAAGCTCTTAGTAATAACGCATCCACATAAGTAGGATTTGCTTTAATCACTTTATTCAAATCTTCCAGTGCCAAAACATGTCTGTTTAGTTTCAACAAAGCTTTACCTCTGTTCATATAAGCATCTAAATAAGTCATGTTTTTTTGAATGGCTGTATTAAATTCAGCAAGTGCTTCTTCCAATTTTTCGTTATCCATTAATAATACCCCTTTGTTTTGAATCGCTTCTACATTATTGGGGTCTAATTGAATGGCATAATTGTAATCGGCAAGCGCCTCTTTAAACATATTTAATCCAGCATGGGCTTTGCCTCTTAAACAATAAGCTTGGGTTGCAAAAGTGCCAGCAGTTTCTTTGGCTACTATTTTATTAAGATTACCAAGGGCTTCTTTGTAATTTTTAAACAGGATTTTGTTATTGGCTGCCTTGATTAAATCGGCAGTAGATTGTGCATGCACCAGTTGCCCCAAGAATAGGATGCTGCAAATGAATAGCAGGTACTTTTTGTTCATAGTACTAAACGTATCAATAAAGTGGCCGGGGGGTGGTCTTTAATTAATTTATTATTACCTAGATATAGGTAAATCAAAGACAAAATATCAAAAATCCTTGAGAAGTTAACTAAATTTTATATTTTTAAGCCATATTCAATCAATTATGAAACTACATATTCTGCTTACCGCAACTGTTTTAGCATGTACTACTTTGGGTGTTTTAGCCCAGGATAAAGACAAGAAAAGAAAGGAAATAGGGTTTATTGTAGGATTGCAAAGATCTAATTTAGATTACAACGCAATTGTAACAACCAACGTTTCTGAAGAGGCCAAAACTAGTATTGGGGGATCTTTCTTTTTAAACTCAAGATTAATTGGACATTTTATTACACTAAGAACAGAACTAGGATTTTATTCTAAGGGAGGTACTTATACTGGAGCAGGAGCTGCTTTTTCTGAAACCAATTTATCATATGTAGCTGCGCCAGCATTGTTATTGCAAACCAAAATTGGTTTTTTGAAAGCATATGCAGGTCCTCAAATGGGCTTTTTAATTACCGCAAAATCTAAGACAGGTAATATTGAAAATGACGTTAAAGCGGCTTTTAAAACAACAGAATTATCTGGTGTTATAGGAGCTGAAATGAATTTGCCATTACGATTGATGGTAGGAGCAAGATATAATTTTGCAATCAATAATATCAGTGAAATTCCACAAGGTACCAGCAGACCAGGTATGTATATGATCTATGTAGGTCTAAGATTACGCAAATAATTGGCCCTCCCTCCAGGCTGGAACATGTTAAGAAAAATATATGAAGATTAGTAAGCTTTTAATGCTTGTATTTTGCGCAGCATGTTCAATGGCGCAAGTAAGTGCACAAAAAAAGGTTCAGATAAGTATTGTAGTAACCGATGTTCATTTAAAATATTCCAATAAAAGCGGAACAGATCCTAGGATAAAGTTTTTTAACAAGCAAGACAATGCTTTACTGAATAATACAGATAGTGAAGGTTTCAATTGTTTTCATTTGGTCGATTTTAAGCAAACCGATGCAATGGTAGATTACCCATTGAAAAATATAGAATGGGACCTAAGCAATGGTACAGCGGTAGGATTAAAAATGGAAGCATTTGAAAAGAATAAGAAAAAAGGTAATTGTGATTTTGATGGAAGTGGCTTATTTAATAAAGACAAAATGCACGAGTTTGGCGAATGGGTCATCGACTTAAAAACCATCAAGCCGGGTGTATTTTCTAATAAAATGACTGCAACCACAGCAGGTGGAAACTTCTCTATTGAGTACAAGGTAAAATATACATTGCCTTCTGCAGATGATATTAGTACAGATATAGCTTCAGCAAAATATTGCAGTAATAACAAAGTAAAGTTAACCACGGGTGGTTCTTTGTTGCCCAATAAAGAAGACGTTTTATATAAATGGGAATACCAATTAGAAGGTTCAGCCGATTGGAGTTTATTGAGTACGACCGGAGCGCCTGAATTACAAATTGCATTGGCAGATGTATTGAAAGCCGAGCCAATGGCCAATCAAAAAGTGAATACCAGGGTATCCTTAATGGTGGGTACAGAACTGGGAATGCCAGCAGCAAAATCTTTTGTATTTATGCCAGCAGCGCCTTCAATTCAACTATCGGATATTATTACCAGCAATACTTGTAAGGATCTAAGTGAAGGCATTGTTGCCATTAATAATATAAAAGGATTCACCGAGAAATATTTATTACAACTAAAGCCATCTGACAAAATAGTACGCAGTACTGATGGAACAGCCAAATTCACGGGTGTTGCAAAAGGCAGCTATCAATTGTTTTTGACGAATGACGATGACAATGCAGGGGCATGTAGTGTAAACTATCCGGTAGTAATTAATGAACATCCAAAATTAGAAGAAGTCAACAAAAAAATTGCAGCTGTAACTTGTAATGGCTTGTCTGATGGATCAGTGACCGTAACACTTAGAGGTGGTAATCCAGCAGCGCTGAATGCCACCATATTACCACAGGCAGGTACATTAACCATCAAGAACAGAGAAGTGGTGTTTAGTGGATTGTCAGCAGGAAAATATGTGATACAAGTAACAGACTCTTGCAATAATAAAATAGAATTTGCTGCAACACTAACAGAACCTGTTGCTGCAAAAATTAGTGTTACCAATATTGTAAAAAGCAGTTGTACAGAAACACCGAATGGTTCATTTACAGTGAATATTACACAAGGAGTAGGGCCTTTCCGTTACGTGTTAACAAGAACAGAAACTAAAAAAGAAATTGTAAAGACAGATTTCACGAATATGCCAACTTGGATGTTTAATAATTTGGCGGCTGGTGAGTATACTGTTATGGTTTATTCTAATAACAGTGATGTTTGTAAGCCAGCAGAGAGGAAATTACGTATTGAAGAATCTGTGTTAGAGGTAGATGTTAAAATGACTAAAGTTGTTCCAGCTACAACAGAAGATGCCAAAAATGGAGTCTTACATTTTGCTGTGCCAGATGCAAAAATTGCGTTGCAATATATTCTGACGAATTTGGTGAATAACCAAGTATACAGTAATACGACCGGCTTATTCGACAATATACCGGCTGGTCGATATACTTTGGCATTAAAGCGAGCAGATACCAATTGTGGTGATATGCAGAAGATCAGTGAAACTTTCACTGTAACAGCTACTCCAGTTCAAATAATAGAAGATACAACTGTTAAAAAAGATACTACGGGAACAGGTGGTAACTAAAGCAACCACCTTTCCTTATCTTTGTTTTTACGATAAAATTGAACCGTGAAAGCAAAGCAGATTATTCTAATTATACTGACCATTATTTTCGTAGACCAAGCGTCTAAGTTTTACATTAAATTAAACTATTACACAGGTGAAGAACACAATGTGTTGGGCACTTGGTTCCGACTGCATTTTGTAGAAAACGAAGGCATGGCCTGGGGCTGGAAATTTGGTGGAGATTTTGGAAAAATTGCCCTCACTTTATTTAGACTAGGAGCAGTTATTTGGGGATCATTCCTGATACGTAATTTCATTAAGCAAAAACAACACAAGGGCTTTCTAATTTGTGCAGCCCTTATTTACGCGGGTGCGCTCGGCAACTTAATTGATAGTTTGTTTTACGGCATCATCTTCGAAGCAAGCAATCCATTTACACAGAACGTAGCTACATTCTTGCCAGCTGGCGGTGGTTATGCAGGATTATTTCATGGTAAAGTAGTGGATATGTTGTACTTCCCAATCATTACCAATTCACATTATCCAAGTTGGATACCGATTGTAGGTGGAGAGGAATTTGAATTCTTTAGACCAGTTTTTAATATTGCAGATATGGCAATATCAACAGGGGTGATTACCATATTGGTTTTCCAAAATAAGTTCTTTAATAGGCCCGAACAAGAACAGCACCATACGGTTGTAACCAATGCAGAAGTAAACGATAAAACCCAGATATTTTAGCCGATTCCATTTTTGCATTTTTTTGTAAATCTGGAATTTAATTCCATTTTTGCATATATTTGTAATTATGGAGTGTGGCTCCATTTTTGCAAAAAAATAGTGCAAATGGCTAATTTGATTCAAAGAGATATTCAAGCGGAAGCAGTATTTAAGCTTAGTCAGTTCAGGGCATTGTGTATTACCGGCCCTAGACAAAGCGGTAAAACTACTTTGAGTAAAGTGCTGTTTAAGGATAAACCCTATGTAAATTTTGAAACCCCTACCACACAAGCCGCATTTGAAACAAATCCTGCAGCCTTTTTAAAAAAATATGCTTCAGGGGCCATTTTTGATGAAGTTCAAAGAGTGCCATTACTGTTTAGATTTTTGCAAGAAATGCTCGATAGGAACACCAAGAGAGGTCAGTTCATTTTAACAGGGTCCAATAATTTTTTGTTACAAGAACAAGTTTCCCAATCATTGGCAGGTAGAGCAGGATATTTGTCTTTGTTGCCATTGAGCTATGCAGAAATAAATGAAAGCAAGATTGCAGTTGATTCTGTTGATGAATTAATACTGAATGGAGGCTATCCAGAAATTTGGAATGAACAATTAAAGCCTACTAATTGGTTAGAAAGTTATGTACAAACATATGTACAAAGAGATGTTCGCTTATTAAAAAATATCAATGATTTAGCCGCGTTTAATCGGTTTGTTTTTTTATGCGCCAATTTTGCAGGTCAGCTTTTAAACAGAGAAGAGATTGCTAAAAAAACAGGGGTTGATACTAAAACCATTCAATCCTGGATGGGATTATTAGAAAGTAGTTACCTGATTTTTATGCTCCAACCATGGTTTGTAAATGCTAATAAGAGAATGATAAAAAGTCCAAAACTGTATTTTCATGATACAGGATTACTCTGTTATTTATTAGGCATTCACAATAAAACTGCATTAAAAAAGCACCCACAATACGGAGCTATATTCGAAAACTGGGCTATTACTGAGATTCAAAAAAATCGATTGAATCAAGGTATCATTAGTCCGCTTTACTTTTACAGAGATAGTGCCGGAAACGAAATAGATTTAGTGGTAGACAAAAATGAGGAGCAATTTGGAATTGAAATTAAATCAGCTAAAAAAGTAGAAGCAACTATGTTCAAGGGACTCAATCATTGGAACAAATTCAATCCATCTGCTAATACTTTATTAATTTACGGAGGTGACAAAGCAGATGAAATAAAACCCAAACAAACAATACTTCCTTGGAATCAAATTAATCAGTTTTAAAAATGCCTTATGAATAAATTTTTGCTCTTCATTTTAGCCGCAACTATCGCAGCGTGCAGCAGTAATCGAGTAGATACGATTGTACACCATGCAGTGATTTATACAGTTGACTCTACATTTACTGTGGTGGAAGCAATGGCCATTAAGGATGGCAAAATTGTTGCAACAGGAACCAATGATGCAATCACTGGTAAGTACCAGGCAGACAGTATGGTTGATGCAAAAGGTGCAGCCCTATATCCAGGGCTGATAGATGCGCATGCGCATTTTATGGGTTATGGGGCATCCTTGTTTCAGGTAGAATTATACAATACTAAAACCTGGGAAGAAACAGTAGACCGAATTGTAGCATTTGCAAAAGCACATCCTGAAATTAGATTCATTAGAGGACGTGGATGGGATCAAAATAAATGGCCAGGTAAAAAATACCCAACCAATGAATTATTGAATCAACGTTTTCCTACAACGCCTGTGTTGATTGAAAGGGTAGATGGACACGCTTCTATTGCTAATGCAGCCGCATTAGAATTAGCAGGTATTCAACCAGGAGACAAAGTTGTTGGAGGAGAAATTGAAACTAAGAATGGGGTACTTACAGGAGTGATGATTGATAATGGAGATGCAGCAGTAAATGCTAAAATCCCTGCTCCCACTAAAGAAGAATTAGCAGCATGGTTACAAGCAGCCGAAAAAAATTGTTTTGCACAAGGCCTTACTACTATAACCGATTGCGGACTAAGTCATCAAGACGTAGACTTTATAGATGGGCTGCATAAAAACAATCAGTTGAATATGCGCTTGTATGTAATGCTGTCTGATAAAGACGCGAATTATGAAGCTTTCCTAAAAAAAGGTCCATATAAAACGGATAAGCTTTTTGTAAATGGATTTAAAGTGTATGCAGATGGTGCACTCGGAAGTAGAGGAGCTTGTTTATTAAAACATTATTCGGATCAACCAGGATGGGGCGGATTTTTATTGCGCAATAAATCACATTATGATTCATTGGCACAAGTGTTAAGCAAGACTAATTTTCAAATGTGTACACATGCCATTGGAGACAGTGCTAATAGAGAAATTTTAAATATTTACAACAAGTACTTGCAACCAGGTAACGATAAGCGCTGGAGGATTGAACACGCCCAAATAGTAGCACCCGAAGATTTTAATTTATTCGGTAAAGTAAATGTGGTTCCTTCAGTGCAACCCACTCATGGAACCAGTGATATGTATTGGGCAGAAGCTAGACTGGGTAAGGAACGCATGAAAGGCGCTTATGCTTTCAAAGACTTATTAAAACAAAATGGATGGTTGCCATTGGGAACTGATTTCCCCGTAGAAGATATATCCCCATTCAAAACATTTTTAGCAGCAGTGGTGCGTAAAGACGCTGCAGGATATCCAGCAGAGGGCTTTCAAATGGAGAATGCACTAACCCGTGAAGAAACCATTAAAGGAATGACCATCTGGGCAGCCAAAGCAG
>JAGOGG010000009.1 GCA_017996795.1 Sediminibacterium sp.
CCAGGATGTTGATGCACCTCCTGTTGTGAGTAAGTCAGATGCCAATAGCGACTTTATTATCATACTGGCAGTTCAAAGTCAAACTAAAGGGTTATTAGAATTGAGCGAATATGCTGAAAACGTATTACAGGAAAGGTTCCAAACTATTTCTGAAGTAAGCGCAGTTAATTTATTCGGACAAAAAAGACCATCCATGCGATTATGGATAGATCCTGATAAGTTAAACGCTTTTAATGTAACATTTAGTGATATAAGAACAGCTTTAAATACTGAAAATGTTGAAATTCCTTCTGGAAAAATTTATGGAGATAAAACAGAAATAACAATAAAGGCTTTAGGAAGGTTAACTACTGAAAAGGATTTCCGAGATTTAATTATACGTCAAACACCTACTGGAATTATACGTTTATCAGATGTTGCTAATGTGGAAGTTGGGCCTGAAAATGAAGAGTATAGCTGGCGATTAAACGGAGTGAATGCAGTGGGAATGGCTATCATTCCTCAACCTGGAGCCAACTACATTAAAATTGCAGATGAATTTTATAAGCGTTTAGCTGAGATTCAAAAAATTGAAAAAGGAGATTTCATTATGACTCCTTTAATTGATCAAACAAAAAATGTTCGTGCATCAATTAAAGAAGTAGAAGAAACTTTATTGATTTCCTTTACACTAGTTGTATTGGTGATTTTCTTTTTCTTTAGAAACTGGCTAATTGCCATAAGACCATTGATAGATATTCCTATATCGTTAGTGGCAACTTTCTTTATCATGTATATTTCTGGGTTCTCTATTAATGTATTAACCTTATTGGGAATTGTTTTGGCCACGGGGCTTGTAGTAGATGATGGGATTGTTGTTACAGAAAATATTTTTAGAAAATTAGAGAGCGGTTTGCCTATCCGGAAAGCTGCATTAGAAGGCAGTAAAGAAATTTTCTTTGCGGTAGTTTCTACCTCTATCACTTTGGCGGTAGTGTTTTTACCAGTCATTTTCTTGCAAGGTTTTGTTGGTAGCTTATTTCGTGAATTTGGTATTGTAGTTGCTGCTGCAGTTTTAATATCAGCATTTGTATCGCTAACTATTACTCCTGTATTAAATGTTTATCTCAATAAAAAAGATGCCGGTCATGGTAAGTTTTATGATATGACTGAACCATTTTTTAGAGGGATGGAAAACGGGTACAAGCGTTTACTAGCTGGTTTTCTAAAAGTTCGTTGGATGGCATGGGTTATAGTTGCTATTTGTGCAGGTATCATTTATTGGATTGGTGCAGGTTTGCAAAGTGAATTGGCGCCTTTAGAAGATAGAAGTAGTATTCGTTTTCAAATGAGTGGTCCTGAAGGGGCTAGCTATGGGTACATGGTAGAAACAGGAGATAAGTTGTTGGACTATTTAACCGACTCTGTACCTGAAAAAGATTTTGTATTTGCTGCAGTTCCAGGATTTGGTGGAAGTGGTGTAAACTCTGGCACATTGAGAATTAAATTGGTAGACCCAGAACAACGTAATAGGTCTCAATCAGATATTGCCAAAGCAATTGGAAAAAAATTGCCTAGTATCAACAATGCCCGAATTTTCCCAGTAGAAGAGCAAACCATTTCAGTAGGACTTGGCTCTAGAGGATCCTTGCCTGTTCAATTTATTCTACAAAATTTAGACTTTGAAAAAATAAAAACAGTTATTCCTAAATTTTTAGAAGAAGCTAGAAAAGATAAGACTTTCCAAAACGTAGACGTAAATCTGAAATTTAATAAGCCTGAATTACAATTAACCATTGATCGCATAAAAGCCAAAGACTTGGGTTTATCTATTATTGACGTGGCGGATGTGGTTTCAAGTGCATTTAGTGGAAGAAGACTGGCTTACTTTATTATGAATGGCAAACAGTATGAAGTAATTTCTCAGGTTGCATACAAGGATCGTCAAAAGCCTGCAGACATTGAAAAACTATATGTTCGAAACAATAGAGGTGAAAGTATTCCATTAAATGCGGTTGTTAAATTAGAAGAAAGTTCAAATCCACCTACATTGTATCATTTCAATAGATTTAAAGCCGCAACCATTTCTGCTTCTTTAGCCGAAGGAATGACCATTGGTGATGGGGTAAAAGCAATGAGAAGAATCGGAGATCAATTGTTAGATGAAAGTTTTAAGACCGCTTTAAACGGACCTTCTCGTGATTTTGAAGAAAGTTCCTCCAATACTACATTTGCTTTTGGGTTTGCATTAATATTAATCTATTTGGTTTTGGCAGCTCAATTTGAAAGCTTCAAAGATCCATTAACCATTATGATTACCGTACCACTTGCATTAGCAGGTGCTTTATTAAGCTTATGGATTTTTGATCAAACTATTAATATCTTCTCTCAAATTGGTATGATTATGTTGATTGGTTTGGTAACTAAAAACGGAATTTTAATTGTAGAATTTGCGAACCAGAAACGCGAATTTGGATTAAATAAAAAAGATGCAGTTTTAGAAGCGTCTGCTCAACGATTGCGCCCTATTTTAATGACTAGCCTCGCTACTGCATTAGGAGCATTGCCCATTGCATTAAGCATAGGAGCAGCTGCAACCAGCCGTATGCCTTTGGGAATTGTTATTGTTGGTGGTATTATGTTTTCGCTTTTATTAACGCTCTTTGTAATTCCTGCTGTATATACTTATATATCAGGAAAGCATGATGCAAAAAAAGTAGATATTACAGGTTAATTTTACAATTATGCAGAATTCTATAGCTGATATCAGACGCGATTATATGTTGAAGTCTTTTGATGAGTCTCATGCCGCAAATAATCCTTTTGACCAATTTAAAGATTGGTGGGAAGAAGCAACCAGTGTTGAAATAGATGAAGTGAATGCAATGACTCTGGCAACAGTTGATGCCAACGGTAAACCTGCTGCAAGAATTGTTTTATTGAAAGGGTATACTCATGATGGTTTTGTATTTTTTACAAACTATGAAAGTGCTAAAGGACAAGAATTAACTGCAAATCCAAATGCTGCCATTTTATTTTTTTGGAAGGAATTAGAAAGACAAATTAGGATTGAAGGAAGGGTTGAGAAAATTTCGGAAGCCGATAGTGATGCTTATTTTCATTCTAGACCAGCTGGTAGTAGAATTGGGGCGTGGGTTTCTCCACAAAGTAAAGTAATTCCAGGCCGTTCATTTCTAGAAGAGAATTATCAGAAACTACTATTGCAATACCCTGATGAAAACCAAGTACCTCGTCCACCACATTGGGGTGGGTTTATTGTAAAACCTGAAAGTTTTGAGTTTTGGCAAGGAAGAAGCAGTAGGCTGCACGATCGTTTAAGATTTACTTTAACCGATGCTGGTAACTGGACTAGAGAAAGATTGGCACCTTAAATATTGAAATCAGATTTGAGTTGAGTAAATACCAATTGAATGGTTTCATTTAATTGGATACCCAAGCTTGGAATTTTGTCTAGTTGCTCTCCTGTTTTTGCATAAAACTCAATACTCTCCACGGTTTTATAGGCTTGCTTAATACCTAAGCTATAAATGGAGGATTTCATTCTATGGGCTAATTGAAATATTTCATTTGAATTATTACTCTCAATCGCTTTTAATAAATTACTGATATCAATAGTAGTATTCTTGATAAATACCATTACTATCTCTTTTAAAAATGCAGTATCATCTTGTTCAATTCCTTGCAAAGCAGAAAGATCATATAATTTTTCACTGTTCTCTTCAGCTATTTTCTGTTTCAATTTTTTACTAAAATCTACTGGACTATTTAACTGTAATTGCTTTTTAATGCAGTCATATAATCCAGCTTCAGTAAAAGGCTTAGTGATATAATCGTTAAACCCTGCTTCTGCAAATCGATCCGTTTCTTGTTTAAATGCATTAGCTGTAAGCGCCACAATTGGGACGGCGGCTTTGATGGTATCGCCCATATGCCTAATCATTTGAGTGGCTTCATATCCATCTACTTCTGGCATATGAATGTCCATTAAGATTAAGTCAAAGTCTTTTTTCTTGTGCGCATCAAATGCTTCCTGACCATTGGATACCAATACTACTTCATGTCCCCATTCTTCTAATATTTGTTTTACAATTATTTGGTTGATGGTCACATCTTCCGCAACTAATATTCTTTTTTTATCTATTTGTGTAAACGCTACTTCTTCTTTGCTATTGGTTAGCATTGAATTTTCACCAATTTGATATGGCAAACGAACAATAAATTTTGTTCCTTTATTTAGAGTGCTTTCTGCTTTTATAGTACCACCCTGCATTTCAATCAGGTTCTTGGTAATAGTCAAACCTAAGCCAGTACCCCCATATTTTCTACTAGTTTCTGATGAAGCTTGAACAAACTCTTCAAATATATTTGCTAAGTTTTCAGGAGAAATTCCAATACCCGTATCGGATACAATAAATTCAAATATGGGCAATTGGTTCACTTCTTGTATTTGAGCCGCATGCACCGTTATTTTACCTGATTCAGTAAACTTCAGTGCATTACTAATCAAATTATTAAGCACTTGTCCTAATCTAAAAGGATCGCCTACTAGTACAGTGTCGGTTGGAACCTGGTTATCAAAAACCAACTCTAGTCCTTTTTCTTCTATTTTGAAGATGAAAGTCTTTAGTGTGTTTGAAATTTTTTCCTCTAGTAAGAATGGGATACTTTCTAATTCTATTTTACCTGATTCTATTTTAGTAAAATCGAGTACATCATTCACAATATGAAGTAAATTGTCTGCCGACTCAAGTATTAGTTTAGTATACTCTTCTTGTTTTGGATTAAGATTTGTTTTATACAAAAGCCCGCCAATTCCTAAAATACCATTCATTGGTGTTCGAATCTCGTGGCTAATATTGGCAAGAAAAACTTCTTTAACTCTGCTTGCTCTTTCTGTTTCTTCTTTTGCTTTAATTAATTCTCTTTCCGCTTTTATTCTATTGGTGATGTCTTGAGAGAATCCAATGATATATGGTGTTCTTGATGTTTCTTCAACCATATAATTTTGGTAGAGTAAATAAATATGTTCTCCGTTTTTACAAATAATGATAAAAACTCCCTCAGCTTTTCCTGTTGTGAGAACATTCTGTAAATACTGCTCATCAAACTGTGAAATTTTGTCTTGTGGAACAAATTCTTTAATATTTCTGCCAATCAATTCTTCACTGGTATATCCAATAATGCTACAAATTGCAGGATTAACACTCAATAACTTTCCTTCTAAATCATGCGTACATATAAGTGCCTGGCTATAATTAAACAGATCTCTATATCGCTTTTCATTTAATAATAGCTTGTCTTCAATCTGTTTTCTGTCAGTAATATTAAGTCCAAAACCTATAACTAATTTTACTTCATTTTCTTTGTTTAAAACAGGAAATAAATTTCTTAAATGGTATTCAGCTTTGCCATTGGGTCTAATTAATGTTTCTTCCCAAGACAGTTGCTTTTTAGATTCAATTACTTTATTAAAAATGGTTCTTCTTTCTAAAGCAATGTCTAGATTTTTATTTTTGTACTCACAATATTCTTCATCTGTTTTTCCGATGATCCATTTTCTTAATTCATCATCTTTAATGCCAATTGGATTTACAAATAAATACTTATGTGAAGCATCAAATACTGCAATATCTGTTGGTATACTGTTTAAGATGCTTTCGTAAAAATTCCTTTGTTTATTGAATTCTTCTTCTGTTTCTTTTAGTTTGGTTATATCTGTATGCGTTCCAAATATTTTCAAAGGAAAGCCATCTGCATCTTTATCCGTTACAACTCCTCTATCTAAAATCCATTTATATTTTCCGTATTTGTCTTTTATTCTATATTCAGTGATATGATGATCAATTTCTTTACTCCGATATTGTTTATCTTGATGTTGAAGTAAACTAACATCATCTGGATGCACCGCATTCCACCATTGTTCAGCAATGCTTAGCGAACTATTTTCTAATTCAATGAAAGCTCTTTTTTGGTGAGAAAAATTAGTCGTGTTTTTTTTGTAGTCGTGCATCCAAACATTGTCTCCCATTTTCTCAAGGGCAAACAATAATTTTTTCTCGTAATTATCACTCTTTGCTTCTTCAATTTCTTTTTTAAGAATCAACGCTTGTAATAAATCTATTTGGGCATTTTGAATTGCATAATCATTTCTTCCAAATGCATTTTCTTCCATTTCTTTGATGGAAGAAAAAGAAGGGCTTCCTATAAAAACAAGTAGTTTGGGTTGTTCAGTTAGTAAAAATTGACCAGTCAAATGAATGACTTTATCTCCTCTAGTTTGAATAACTATTTTTTCATGTAAGTGTTGAAGTAAATAATCAACTAATGGGCCATTAGAAAAGTTTTCAATTTCGAATTGATTTGTAAACAAATCTTTTACTGCTAAAGGGCATATTTTTCGGATAGATTTTCCGCAATCAACTATTGCGCCATCCAAATTTAACTTAATATGAAAGGGGAATAAGTCGTCTGATTGTTGTTGATTAAGTACTAAATCCATTAATTCTGTTAGATATTCTTCAAGGTACGATTTATTTATATTTTATCTATGGAGCACCGTATAAAAAAATAGTCTGTAAAAACTGATTTTTACAGACTATTGCTTGGAGTGTCTAAATATTATTTTCTTGCTATTACTTTTTCTGCTGCAGCAACTATAAATGGCGTGTCTAGTCCATATTTGGTAAGCAATTCAGTGGGCTTTCCGCTTTCGCCAAAAGTATCATTGGTTCCGATTAGTTCAATTGGAATTGGGCAGTTTTTTGCAGCAACTTGTGCAATAGCATCACCTAGTCCACCAATAACATTGTGTTCCTCAACTGTAACGGCACATTTTGTTTTAGCAATTGATTGAATGACGGCCTGAGTGTCTAAAGGTTTAATAGTATGAATATTGATTACTTCAACACTTATACCCTTTTCTTCCAGTATTCTACCAGCTTCAATAGCCTTCCAAACCATATGTCCACAAGCAAATATTGAAACATCTGTTCCTTCGCTCAATTGTTGGGCTTTTCCTATTACAAAATCAGTTCCATCTTCTTTGGTGAAATTGGGCCATTTTGGTCTACCAAATCTTAAATAAACGGGTCCTTCATATGCTGCAATTGCTTTTGTTGCGGCTTTCGTTTGATTAAAGTCGCAAGGAACAATCACTGTCATTCCAGGTAGCATTTTCATTAAACCAATATCTTCTAAAATTTGATGGGTTGCGCCATCTTCTCCTAGTGTTAATCCGGCATGTGAAGCACAAATTTTTACATTCTTTTCGCTGTATGCAACACTTTGGCGAATTTGATCGTACACCCTTCCTGTGCTGAAATTGGCAAACGTAGTGGTATAGGGAATTTTACCTCCAATGGTCATTCCAGCCGCAATACCAATCATATTGGCTTCTGCAATACCAACCTGTACAAAACGATCAGGAAAATCTTTAATAAAAGGCCCTAATTTTAAGGAGCCGGCTAAATCAGCTGTTAATACTACCACATTTGGATTTTCTTTACCAATCTCATGAATACCTTCTCCAAATCCACCGCGGGTTTCCTTTTCATTCAGTACTTGAATATCTTTCAATTTCATAGTTGCGTATTTTGCTAGAAAGCTGCAAAGTAAACACTTTTTTATATGGCTTCCTGTACATTTCCTGTTCTTTTAAGAACACCCCAATGTTGCAGTTCACCTTTAACAGCTTTTCTGAGGGTCTTAAAAAGTACAATTAATAATAACCAACGATAAATCACCCGTTGAGGAATTAGCCAGATGATCTTCCAAAAGGGTTCTTTTTCAAAGCTAAATGCAAATAAAGCCAATAACAGATCAACTCCTAGAAACACGGTATAATAAATACCGATTTCACTTGCACTTCCGCTAATTAACCCAATCAACATTAAGAAGTCTGCAAATGGGGCAAACATGGGGATTATATATTTGAAAAGCAAAATATCTGGCAAAGCTATAAAACCCAATTTTGTATAGTTGGTATTGAACAAAGCGTCCCTGTTTTTCCAAAAAGTTTGTAAAACACCAAAAGTCCACCTGAATCGTTGGCTCATAAACTGTTTAAGTGTTTCAGGAGCTTCTGTTAGGGCAACTGCACTGTTCTCATTGGCAATTATATAACCACAGCGCAAAATGCGAATGGTTAAGTCGCAATCTTCTGCTAATGTATCAGAAGTAAATCCACCGGCTTCTTCTATGGCCAATTTATTAAATGCTCCAATTGCTCCCGGTACTACAGTGATTGCATTAAAATACCCGAATGCCTTTCTGTCAATATTTTGGCTGGTAGTATATTCAATACTTTGCCAACGAGTTAGAATGTTTACCTCATTTCCTACTTTTACATTGCCCGCTACAGCCCCAACAGATGCATCATTAAAATGCATCATCAACTTACTTACAGCATCTGTTTTTAATTTGGTGTCTGCGTCTATACAAACCACATAATTGGCATTGGTTGCCGCAATGCCATAGTTTAATGCGGATGCTTTTCCACCATTTATTTTATCTATAATAGTTACTTGACTATTATTTTCAAATGCATTTTTAACCACTTCTAAGGTATTATCAGAACTACCGTCATTAATAAAAATGATATTAAAAGCCGGATAATCACAGCGCAGTAAGTTGTTTAATGAACTAACGGCATTTACCTCTTCATTATATGCTGGTACTATAATTGAAACTAGTGGATAGTTATTTAATGGTTGTAAATTTTTACTCTTTTCTTTTCTTCTTGCTAACAAAGAAGATATCAATACAATGATTAAACGGATACTTCCCAGTGTTAGAAATAAAATGAATAATGCATTAAATGTTTTACCTAAATAATAGCCTGCTTCAGCAAGAAAATAATTGAATCTTAATAAATAATTTTCCTGGTAGTTCGGAATAGGCGGCATTACATCGTCTCTTGTTTTTCCCATCAAATCTGCTACAGTAGTAAACTTATATCCCTCTTTGTGAAAGTATTCAATAATTTTCGGCAATGCGTTTACAGTGGCACTTCGGTCTCCACCTGCATCATGCAATAGAATAATATTGCCCCGATCCTTCATTCTAACTACTCTATTAAAAATACTGTCTCCATTAAAATTTTTATCCTCATCAATTTGCCAATCTAATGGATCTATATTTTCTCCAATAGTTAAATAATTCTTCTCTCTGCTTAATGCTACCGGAACTAGCTCTTCCATTGTTTCAGGTCTACTGTCTGCATTAAAAGGCGCCCTAAACATAATAGTGCTTCTACCTGTAATTGCCTCGATCAATAATTTGGTTGCATCCATTTCTAAGTAAGCACGTTGCTTACTAACTGTTGCCATATTAGGATGAGTAAAAGTATGGTTACTTATTTCGTGACCTGAATTATAAATTCTTTTTACCAATGGGATATTCTTCTCTGCTTCTATTCCTACAATAAAAAAATTGGCTACAACTTTGTAGCGATCTAAAATATCTAAAATTTGTCTGGTATAAACTGGATGTGGCCCATCATCAAATGTCAAAACCATTTTTTTCTCTGTAGACTTTCCAAATTGCTTTACCACAAACATTGAAGGAAGTGTATCATAAAATTCCTCTGAAATCAACATCCACTCGTTATCTAATTCTGTTCTTATATGACCTGGAGTAGGAGTAGAAATCACATCTAAAATTTCTCCTTCACCCATAAAATCTACATCGTTACTGGTTTCAACTTTCGTAAACTCTTCAAAATTGAATTTTTGAACAGATGCTTTGTTCATTGGTAAATGATAAAACTCCCAAAGTCTACTGTCTTCACTCCCCATACGCCATAATGCAGTTCCAGCAAATCCATATTCAGTTGAAAAACGAATGGAATTAAAATTGGTGGCTGCATCAGTAAAGTGCACTTCTCGCTCATGACCCAATTTGTCTTTATACGTGAAGTATAAATTATAAGAATCGTTATCGTAAATAATTTTACTGTTGTTTTCTTTTGCAATACTCAATGCTTGCTGATAAGTTACATCTGAACCTTCGCCTCCTTTAGGCCAGTCATATCCAAATCCGGCAATACATAAAACCAATTTGGGTATTGGAACTTTTTGTACAATTTGATCAACGGCGGCTTCAATCCATTTTTGGCCACTAATTGGACCTGGTTTAGTGCTAGAGGTATATTGGTCGTAAGCCATCAAGAATATATAATCTGTATGAGCTGCTAATGCTGCATAATCATAATCTTCATTAAAGGGCATTACATCAACCGAAGTGAGTAGACCTCCAGCATGAAAACGATCAGATAATTTTTTTAAGAATTTTGTTAGTATGCTATTGTCGTTTTCAACTAATTCTTCAAAGTCTATATTAATACCTGCAAAACCTTCCGACTTTATCCATTTATATAAATCGTTGATTAATTTTTCGCTTTTACTTCGATTATTTAATATTCTGCTCAACACTGCACCGTCCCACTTGCCATTAATATTATTGGTAAGCATGGGCATTACCCTCAATCCTTTTGTCTGTTTTATTAAATCGTATCCTCGTTTATCTTTTCGGATAATCAACGAATCGCCCTTTGGATCAAAGAACATCCATTCTGGTATAATTAAATTGAGCTTATTAATATTTCTTCTTAGAGAAAAAAATGCTTGGGGGTCCCAGTCTACATAAAAAGCAGACCTAATGCCTAATGAATCACTAAAGAGTTTTGAATTGGAAAGTCGAATGGCACTATCGTTTTGCCCGCATCCATTACCCGCTGACCATTTATCATCTATGAATTTTCTGAAACCCTGGTATTCTTTTGCCAAGGAATCGGGGTTTTCATCAGATACTAAGATTTGTTTGAAAACACTACTCTGTAAAATGGGAACGGTTGGTACATAAGCAGTTTGAATAGCTATAATAATTGCTATTACAGTTATGACAAGTAGGAACAATAACAAACGGAACGTCCATTTAAAACGCTGCCATCTGGTAGGATTGCTTGTTTGAAAAACCTGTTTGAACCCCTTGGCCATTGATTGCTTATAAATTTATATATTATATACAAAGTTAATGCCATTATACGGCAGCAACACTACCAACCAGGTGGTATAAATTTTTAAGCAAAAAATTAGGGGTTATCCCTCAAATGTGCTGTAGAAATAGGGGGTTTTAGCTTCAAATTCAGCTGCGCAAGTATCCACCATCTTATAAACCCTGGTAATACCTAATTGCTTCCTTTTTTCATACACTTCATCTTCATGACAGTTGCCATTCAAGATCTTGGCAATTTGGGCGTCTCCAAATCCCATTTTTTTTGCTTCTTTCAATAAGCTTTCGGGTAAACTTTCTAAAGTATGCTTCAATAATTCTTTTTCTACTGTACAAATTTCTTGTATTTGGTATAAGAACCATCTGTCAATACCAGTTGCTTGTGCAATTGATTTTACAGTAGAACCCTGCATAAGTGCATCTTTTATACGGAATATGCGATCCCATTTTGGAGTCTTAATATATTCTACTATTTCTTCGCTCTTCATTAAACTCTTACCGTAGTAACCCAATCCAACTGCCTCATTTTCTAAACTTTGACATGCTTTTTGTAAAGCTTCTGGAAAACTTCTTCCAATTGCCATAACTTCTCCTACGCTTTTCATTTGCAGGCCTAAAGTATCATTAGCACCTTTGAATTTATCAAAATTCCAACGAGGAACTTTTACAATTACATAATCCAGCGCAGGTTCAAAGTATGCAGATGTTGTTTGGGTAATTTGATTTTTCAATTCGTCTAAAGAATAACCAATTGCTAGTTTGGCTGCTATTTTGGCAATAGGATATCCAGTTGCTTTTGAAGCAAGTGCAGAAGAACGGCTCACTCTTGGATTGATTTCAACCGCGATTAACTCTTCAGTTGCGGGGTTTAAGGCAAACTGAACATTGCAGCCTCCAGCAAAATTTCCCAAAGAACGCATCATTAGCATGGCTTTGTTGCGCATTTCTTGGAATGCGGTATCACTCAGCGTCATTGCAGGAGCAACAGTGATTGAATCTCCTGTATGAACCCCCATTGGGTCTAAATTCTCTACAGTACAAATAATAACCACATTGTCATTAATATCTCTGAGTAGTTCTAATTCATACTCTTTCCAACCCAATACGGCTTTTTCAACTAAAACTTCATGAATAGGTGAGGCTTTTAACCCTTTTTCTAAAGCTGCATCTAAATCCTCTTTGCCATGAACAAATCCTCCACCGGTTCCGCCTAAAGTAAAAGAAGGGCGAATGACTAATGGAAAACCAATTTCTTGGGCAAATTCTTTTCCTTCTAAAAAACTATTGGCCACACGGCTAGGCGCCACTGCCATACCAATCTTAACCATCAGTTGACGAAATTGCTCTCTGTCTTCCGCAGTATCAATCGCAGCAACATCTACACCAATTAAACGGCAATTGTATTTTTCCCAAATGCCTAATTCGTCGGCTTCTTTACAAAGATTCAGGGCTGTTTGTCCTCCCATAGTAGGTAAAACAGCATCTATATTATTTTCTTGTAATATTTGTTCAATGCTCTCTACATTCAGCGGAAGTAGGTAAACTCGGTCTGCCATCATGGGGTCTGTCATAATGGTGGCGGGATTACTGTTAATAAGTATTACTTTTATGCCCTCCTCGCGGAGACTTCTGGCTGCCTGAGAGCCCGAATAGTCAAATTCACAAGCTTGTCCAATAATAATAGGACCTGAACCTATTATGAGTACCGATTTGATTGATTGATCTTTAGGCATAGTAGTTGTAGAGATAAATTGTGCAAATGTAAGGCTGCTACATTAAAAGTGGCTAAAAAATAACTCGAATTCAAATTTAAATTTAAATAATAGTAATGGCAGTATTAAAAGAAGGAAGTAAGGCTCCAGCATTTAAAGCGCCCGACCAAAACGGGAATATGGTTTCGTTATCAGATTTTAAAGGAAAAAAACTGATTCTTTATTTTTACCCTAAAGACGACACACCAGGCTGTACTTCACAAGCATGCAATTTAAAAGACAATTATAGTGCATTAATTAAAAAAGGATTCCAAGTGGTAGGTGTAAGTGTTGATAGTGTAAAAAGCCACAAAAAATTCGAAGAAAAATATGAACTCCCCTTCCCTTTAATTTCTGATGAAGAAAAGAAAATTGTAGACAAATACAATTTATGGGGAGAGAAAAAGTTCATGGGACGTACCTATATGGGAACTACCCGAACTACTTTTTTAATTGATGAAACAGGTGTAATTCGTAAAATTATTGCTAAGCCAGATACCAAAAATCATACTGAAGAAGTTTTGGAAGCCTGGGCCAGCATTTAATGAAAATATTTTTAATATAGCCAATAAAGTGGCTTTTTCTGCGTTAAAGGCATGGAAAAACATGCTTTTTAATGCCCAAAAAGAAAGAGCCACTAAAGCAAATACATTTGTTTATGGTACCCCCGCAAATACCATTAGACGACAACAGGCGTTTGAAGGAGCTTTATCGATATGAAGTACTAGATACTTCATATGAGGATGAGTTTAATGATGTGGTACAATTGGCGGCAACAATATGTAAAACTCCCATTGCATTAATTTCACTAATTGATGCCAATAGACAATGGTTTAAAGCAAGGTATGGTTTAGACATGAAGGAATTTCCAAGAGATATTTCTTTTTGTGGTCATACCATTACTTCTAATACAGCCATATTCGAAATTACCGATGCTACTCAAGATGAGAGATTTATAGACAATCCCTTAGTGATTGGCGAGCCCTATATTCGTTTTTATACAGGAGTACCATTAATTAATTCGAATGGCTTTAAAGTTGGAACCATTTCTGTAATGGATACAAAGCCGGGCGAGCTAAACGAAGAGCAAATTTTCACTTTGCAAACTTTAGCCCGACAAGTCGTGAAATTGCTTGATCAAAATTTGTTGAATAAACAGCTAGAGCAGCAGCAAGAAAAATTGCAGCAACAAATGGAAATGCAGAATAGAATTCTGTCTATTATTGCGCACGACGTTAGAAATCCAATAGGTGCTGTAAAATCTATTATTGAGTTGAATGCGCGAAAAATTCTTAGCCAACACGATTCAGTTGAGCTAATGAATATGGCTGGTAAACAAATTGATGGAACAGTTGAATTGCTCAACAACCTGGTAGACTGGGGTTCTATGCAAATGCGTGGCCAAGGTTTTGAAAAAGAGAAAGTACATATGCGAACATTAGTGAGTAATATGTTCAAGAGCTTTGAAGTAATGGCGTCATTAAAGTCTAATATAATGGTTAATTTGGTTGATGAAGATTTGTTTATCAAATCTGAAATTAATTCAATGCGATTTATTCTTCGCAACCTCATCAGCAATGCCAATAAATTTACTAAAGAGGGAGTTATCACTGTATACGCACATAAAGAAGACAAAGAAATTATGCTTTCTGTTAGTGATACAGGAGTTGGAATGACAGAAGAAGTGAAAGCCAAACTATTTGATGGGGAGCACTATCAAAGTACAACAGGAACAGGCGATGAAAAGGGTTCTGGACTTGGGTTGATTCTTACAAAAGACTTTATACATATGTTGGGCGGTTCCATAAAAGTGGAGAGTACCATCGACAAAGGAACTTCTGTATACTTATATTTTAACGACTAACTAAAAATAGTATAGACCAACCAACTCATACTATAGGCCAATACAGTCATGTAGATTAACTGAATGGTTGGCCATTTCCAAGATTTCGTTTCTCTTTTTACTACTGCTAAAGTGCTCATACACTGCATAGCTAATACATAAAATACCATTAAAGATAATCCCGTAGCAAGGGTATAAACTTGCTCGCCATTTGCATGGGTAGCAGCCTGTAGTTTTTCTCTTAAGCTTTGATCGTCCTCTTCATCTACGCTATATAAAGTAGCCATAGTTCCGACAAATACTTCTCTGGCTGCGAATGAAGTAATTAAAGCAATTCCAATTTTCCAATCATATCCCAAAGGAGAAATTGCTGGCTCAATACTCTTACCTAATAATCCTGCATAGGAGTTTGCTAATTTTTCGGTTGATAATTGTTTTTGTAGTGAATCAGCAGCTGCAGGGTTTGCTGCTATTAAGGCTGAATATTTTGCTTCCGTATTTTCTATTCGATTGCCTGGTCCAAATGAACTTAGAAACCAAAGCAATAAACTAATAACCATAATTACTTTACCGGCATCTGTAACAAAAATTCGAGCTTTTTCAATCATGGTAATACCTGCATTTTTCCAACGAGGGGCTCTGTACATGGGTAACTCTAGAATGAAAAAACTCTTTTCTTTAATATTTATAAAGAATTTCATTACGTAACTAACCAATAATGCCATAATGGTTCCAAGAAGATATAATGCCATCATGACTAATCCTTGTAAACTTAGAAAACCGAGGTAATATTTTTCTTCTATAACCAACGCAATTAATATGGTATAAACAGGCAGTCGAGCGCTGCAACTCATTAAAGGCGTAATCAAAATGGTGAGCAGCCGTTCTTTTTTATTTTCAATATTTCTTGCTCCCATGATTGCAGGAACAGCACAAGCAAAGCTGCTGATCATAGGCATAACACTTTTACCATTTAATCCTACTTTTCGCATTAGTTTGTCGCTTAAAAAACTAATACGAGCCATATAACCGGTGTCTTCCAGAACAGTAATTAGTCCAAATAAAATCATGATTTGTGGAACAAAAACTAAAATCCCACTTAAGCCAGCCACAAAACCATTGATTAATAAATTACTCCACCATGCTTCTGGTAAATTATTAGACAACCAACCTGCTAATGCTGCAAAGCTCCATTCAATACCATCCATTGGATAAGTAGCCAACCAAAATATACTCTGAAACAAAAGGAATAAAACGGAAAATAAAATTAAATACCCCCAGGTTTTATGCATTAAAATATTATCAAGCTTTTCAGTAAACAGCTTTTTTTCAAGTGGCCCTGTTTCTAAAACATTCTTTTGCATTATTTGTCGAATGCGCGTATACCGCTGCATTATTTCTTCGGCCTGGGTCTTCGTGGTATTAAAATTGTATTCAACTACAATGCTGTTTAATATAGCATGCTCTTGGTTATTGCTTAAAAGTTCGTCGTGATTGATTAATTGATGAATACAAGCATATTCGCTCCAAGTTGGGAAAGCCTGTCTCACTTTAGCAACAGCTTCTGGTGCTAAACTTGCAGTATCCATAAAATCTCGAAGTTTTGCAGTGGCATCGGGCTGCATCTTCGAAATCACTTTTTTTAATTCATTTAATCCTTTATTTTTTCTAGGATTCACAGCAACTACTGGTATACCTAAGTCTGCTTCTAAACCACTTATATCAATTTTGATATCTTTTTTTGCAGCTAAGTCATTCATGGTTAAAGCCATGACAACTGGGATTTTTAAATCGATAATTTGAGAACAGAATAATAAATTTCTCTTGAGATTACTAGCATCTGCTACCAAAACAATTAAGTCTGCTTTAATTTCTGCATCAGCTCCCATTAGCACTTTATATGCAACCCACTCATCTGCTCTTCTTGGATATAAACTGTATGTGCCAGGCAAATCAATTAATTCTGCCTGTAGATTGTCTTCTAAAGTAAATAAGCCAGTCTTTTTGTCGACTGTTACACCGGGGAAATTACCAACATGCTGATTTAAACCAGTAAAAGCGTTGAATAAAGAGCTTTTACCGCTGTTGGGATTCCCAACCAATGCTATATGGAGTGTTTTATTTGCCAAGGGTGCAAAAGTAGGTGCGCAAATCCGCAGTTGGTTACGAGATTGGGAACAGAATTTGTAATTGATTACGTTACTATTACAATTATCTACTTGCTGCTACTTACTTTTGCAGTATAAAGTGCTAAATATGAAAAAATGGATGGTTGTTCTACTAGTCTTGCCAATTATAGCAGAAGCTCAAAGTAAGCGTAAGCTAAGAATTGCTGCAGAAAAAGAACAGATACTTACTCAAAACAACTTACAAAAGCATGTTCAATATTTAGCGGATGATAAACTAGAAGGTAGAAGAACGGGAACCGCAGGCGAAAAATTGGCAATGGACTACCTTGTTCAACAATATCAATTATTAGGAATTGAGCCAAAAGGTGCAACAGGGTACGTACAAGAGTTTGACATAAACGAAGGGCTTCAAATTGAGGCTAGTACTTTTTTAAAAGCCAACGGGAAACAATTGACATTAAATGAAGACTACTTTCCTTTAGCTTTTAGTGCTAACGCAACCATAAAAGGCTCTCCAGCAATTGCTCTATCAGAAGCCAATCAGCCTTGGTTTAAAGATTTGAAAGAAATATTAGAAGAAAATAAAAACAATCCTCATTTTGATATTGAGGAAGCTATTAAAAAGATAGCCAAAGAAGCTGCTGCTAAGAAAGCAACTGCCATTCTGTTATATAATAGTTCTACGATAGTAGATAATGTTCAATTCAATAAAAACGATAAGTCTACTTCATTACCCTTACCAATCATATTTGTTTCAAAAAAAGGGATGCAACAATATTTTACAGATGCAGCAGCAACTATTCAATTCGAGCTCTCTGTTGCATTGAGTAATAAAGTTCGTAAAGCAAGAAATGTGATTGCTTTTATTAATAACAATGCCCCGAATACGGTAATACTTGGTGCACACTATGATCATTTGGGTTATGGTGAAGACAAGAATGCCTTAGATGCAGTAAATGAAGTGCACAATGGTGCAGACGATAATGCAAGTGGAACTGCAGCTTTACTTGAATTGGCTAGGAAATTAAAAAAGCAATCACCTAAATCAAATAATTATTTATTAATGCATTTTTCAGGGGAAGAATTGGGGTTAATGGGTAGCAAGTATTGGCTTGACAACCCAACCACTACCATATCTTCTAATTATATGATTAATATGGATATGGTGGGTAGATATGATACTGCAAGAAAATTAACCATTGGTGGATATGGAACTTCTCCAGATTGGGGTAATACCATTCCAACCTTAGCCAAAAATATCGGTTATAAAATTGATAGCGCTGGTACAGGTCCGAGTGATCATGCAAGCTTTTATAGGAAAGATATTCCTGTATTATTTTTCTTCACTGGTAGTCATCCAGACTACCATAAAGCAACAGATGATTGGGATAAAATTAATTATACAGGCATTAATAATATTGTAAACTTGGTTTACAATATCATTGCTACAACGGATAACAAAGGGAAAATCGCATTCACTAAAACACGTGAGCAACAAATGGGTAGAAGTACTCGTTTTACTGTGAGTTTGGGTGTGATACCCGATTATGGATTTACGGGTACAGGAATGAGAATAGATGGTGCTAGTGCTGGTAAGTTAGCAGAAAAACTGGGGTTGAAAGCAGGCGATATTTTATTGCAATTAGGAGATTACAAGTTTGTGGATGTAAACAGTTATATGCAATCCCTATCTAAGTTTAAGAAAGGTGATAAATCTAAATTGATTTATAAAAGAGGAACAGAAGAAATTACAGTTGAACTGGAGTTTTAAATTTAAATATGAAGCTTCGTCTAGATGTTGATGAATTAAACGATGATTTTTTTGAAGAAACACGGCTATTAGGAATAACCGCTACTTTAAAAAATTACCAGTTTTGCATGCAGTTAAACACCAATTTGGGTTATGATTTCAGATTGAACCCAGAGATTGAAATACACTTACGTAGAAAAGAGAGAAGCTATTACTTCTCTATTTATCAGTACAAAGAAGTGAATTCACCACTTACACATTATTTGTATCAGAATCAATTTGATGGTGAGTACTTATTGCCAGAATTTAAGCATATGGATTTCATCTGGTTGATGAAGTATGATTTAGTAGACGATGATAAATGTAATTGGATCAAACAGACTGTTCGAAATTTAAGCGGTGTTCAATTGGTTGCTGAGTTAACCAATGAGCAAATCAAAAACAAAGGGAATATGGTCTTTTAGATAATTTAAAGCGCAACCATAATTCTTTTCTCATTTACTTCGGTTAGTTTTCCAATAGGAGCAATATGATTGCTCAGCCCATTTTGAATTAAAATATCTTTAACCTCCTCAACAGCAGAAGGATCAACAGATATTAATAGCCCTCCATTTGTTTGGGGGTCAGGTAGTATAGAAAAGGCTTCCATCACATCTACCCCTTTTTCAAAACCTACTTGTTTACTATAGGCATTCCAGTTGCGATAAGTTGCATCAGGTACAAGTCTTTTTGCCAAGTATTGTTTAGCTGAATTAATTACTGGTACTTGACTGTAATTAATTATGGCACCAGTATTACTGCCTTCTACCATTTCCATTAAATGCCCAATTAATCCAAACCCAGTCACATCGGTCATTGCATGAACACCTTTTACTGCTCCTAAAAGTTGACCTGCTTTATTTAATTGATTTAGTTGATATATGAGAATGGGTAAATCTTGTTCTTCTAATTGACCTCTTTTTTGAGCAGTAGAAAGGATGCCAACGCCAAGTGGTTTTGTCAAGAAAAGCAAATCGCCTATTTGCCCAGTATTATTTTTCTTCAAATGTTTAATAGAAACAATACCGTTTACTGACAAGCCAAAAATGGGTTCTGTGGTATCAACACTATGCCCACCAGCCAAAGGAATTCCCGCTTCTTCACAAATGCTTCTTCCACCTTCTATGACTCTTCTTGCAATTTCAGGAGAAAGTTTATCTACTGGCCAGCCTAAAATGGCCAATGCCATAATTGGCTTACCGCCCATTGCGTATACATCGCTAATTGCATTGGCTGCGGCAATTCTGCCAAATTGATATGGATCGTCTACAATTGGAACAAAAAAATCAGTGGTACTAATTAATGCTGTTCCGTCACCTAAATCAAATACGGCGGCATCATCTTTACTACTATTGCCAACCAATAGCTCTTTAAAAATACTTGGGGAAATTTCAGATTGAAGAATGCTGTCTAAAACCGCAGGGGCAATTTTACATCCACAGCCTGCTCCATGCGAAAATTGGGTTAATTGTATTGCTGACATTCATCAAATTTGGTCAAAATTAACTCCAAAAAAATAGAAAAGGATAAAAATGAAGAAAGCTGCATTTTGAGCTAGCAGCTTTCTATCCCCCAATTGTACATTTAATAATAGAGTAAAGTTGATTTTAATTTGTGTACTAGTTGTAGAAATTTCATCAAACCCCCCATTTCTTTCACGAAACCCCCCATTTCTTTTGTTAAGGCCTCTTTTATTTTTAAATGCGCCATTTATATTAAATTGTTCTTTAATTAATGATTTGGATGAAGCAATTGTTTTTTACGGTTTTAATAACGCTACTAATTGGGCAGATTAATGCTCAATATCCTTATACTCAAAAATTTACTTTTCCTGCGCAGTTACCCACACAAGTTATTTATGATATGTTATCAGACAATAAAGGGTATATATGGGTAGCAACCGATAAAGGTTTATTTAGATTTAATGGGAGAGCGTTTGTAAAAATTCCTTTTGATAATACCAGTATGCAGTCTGTAAGCTATTTACAAAAAGATCCAGAAGGAAATATATGGTGTATGAATTTTTATAAAGAATTGTTCACTATTAAAAATGATACCCTTCGCAACTATTATTTTAATGATAAACGGATTGTTAACGAATCAGTAATAGTTAATTATGTAGCAACCAAGAAACATATTTGGCTTGCATCTTTAGAAAATTTATACCAAATAGACAAAGCCACAGGTAAAACAATTAAAAGAATTTACTCTCCGGAATATTTAGGCATTTCTTCCATTGTAAAGAATGGGGAGGAAGTTGTTGCTTATGGTGCAAAAGGTTGGATTTTTAAATACCCAGCAGAAAAAGAGGAATGGATTAAAACTCCTTTCAAGTACAATGATACAAGAATGATGTCTTCGGGTAAGTATATTTATGGTGCACAAATTGGTAAAATGAGGTTACCCGCATTTACCGTTCAAAAAGGGAAAGTTAAATTAACCAAGCCATTTAATATTCCTGAAGATATATTGGTGTTTCATTTTGCTTCCACTTCAGAAAACGAGCATTGGATTTGTACACAAACTGGTGCGTACTTATGGAATGTTGAAACTGGAAATACCCGATTGATTTTTCCAAATGAAAGCATTACTGATATTGTTAGAGATTATCAAGGAAATTATTGGATAAGTACTTTAGACAATGGTCTTTTTGTATGTCCATCACTTAATAATAAACTGTATTCTATAAATCCTGGGTCTGGTTTTGACAACTTAGCTAAAGTAACTACAATTAATAAAGACACTGTAGTTGTTGGTAGCACTAAGGGATTGTTAACCACTTTTAATATTCAAAATGAAAACAAGTTGCATTATAAATTACCCATTGCAACAGAAATACAATTTATAACTTATGACTCTGTAGATAAAGTCATATTTACGAATAGAGGAATCATCAATCTGCAATCGCCCAATCCTATTTTAGTAGAGGATTATGGTAAAAGTGTTATAAGAGATTTTCGGAAAAATCTTATTGTGGCTTCTTATAATCGAACTTATGTATTAAATAATCCACTTGGTAGTCATCTAAATGAAACTCCAGATACAACTGGCATTCCTCTATATAGTCACTACATGAAAAATAATATTTTCAGACCAGGATTAAGGATTCCAGTATTTAGAAATGCAAGAAGCACCAATATTCTTCTTTCAAAAACAAAAAAATATTTTTGGATTGCTTATTACGATGACTTGTATCGGTATTGTTTTAGCGATAGCACTTTTGTAGTAAGGAAAAATAATAACCAGAAACTAATCGCTAGAGCACTATATGAAACAAATGATCATTATTTATTAGCGGGAACTTCCAACGAAGGATTATATGTTATTCAAAATGATAAAGTAATTAAACGATTTCATGTTGGAAACGGATTAAAAAGCAATAATGTAAAAAGCATAAAAGAGCGAAACGGGAAAATATGGGTGAATACTGATGAGTCGTTGCAAATCATCGATTTAAAGTCAGGGATTATTACTAATTTATTGGATGAATATGGTTTGGGCGGATTAACAGTGAATGATTTTTCATTACACCCCGAAAAACTGTTATTAGCCACTACATCTGGTTTGGTTATAAATGATTATAGGGGTAAGCCAGTAAATGAAATCATTAATTTCCCCTCTATCAAAGCGCTTTCTAATGGTTTAGAATTAAGTATAAATTCAAGTCTTTCTGCTGATAAAAATAATATCAGTTTCTTTTTTGATGCAATACAATATAAGTCTCCAACTAATTTGAATTATCGCTATAAGTTGGTTGGATTAGATACGGCATGGAAAGTATTGAGTTAT
The DNA here is from genome assembly GCA_017996795.1 of Sediminibacterium sp. Lineage (GTDB taxonomy): Bacteria > Bacteroidota > Bacteroidia > Chitinophagales > Chitinophagaceae > Sediminibacterium. The sequence goes on from JAGOGG010000009.1 coordinate 22,312, forward strand.
AATATCGGAACACTTAATTTTTATAGATTATCTCCAGGTAATTATGATCTAAAAATTCAAGCATATGATATTAATGGGATTTACGAGAGTGAATTGAAATCCTTTTCTTTTAAAGTTTTAAGACCATTTTGGCAACAATGGTGGTTCATTCTACTCATAACTGGAATTTCTTTAGGCATTGGATATATCTTTCTAAAATTTTGGTCTAAAAGATTAATGTTAAGGCAAGGATTAAAGGAGCGGCTTTTTAAAAGCCAACTAGTGGCTATTCGTTCTCAAATGAATCCTCATTTTATTTACAATGTTTTAAATACGGTACAAGGATTATTATATGATAATAGAAAAACCGAAGTAGGAAATCTGTTAGGCAATTTTAGCGATTTAATGCGTAAAACGCTTCAGTCAAGCGATAAACAACTACAATCTTTGCGAGAGGAGATTGAAAATCTTACGCTTTATCTTGAACTAGAGAAAGCAAGATTTGATAAAGATTTTGAATATAAAATCGAAATTAATCTTCAGGATGATGTAGCCGATTTAATTATTCCTTCTATGTTATTGCAACCGTTTGCTGAAAATGCTGTTAAACACGGTTTAATGCATAAGGCTGGCAAAAAAGAATTAACCATTAAGTTCATTCAATCTTCGGATGGTCTAGATGTATACATCGAGGATAATGGAATTGGAAGAAAACAATCAATGCAAATAAATCAAAGAAATAAAAATAAGCCACAAAGTTTTGCCACCAAGGCCATTGCGGAACGAATTGAGCTTTTCAATAGATTGTATAAACTTGAAATCACGAATGATGTTTTTGATCGCTTTGATGAATTAAATAATTCTACGGGTACAGCTATCCATTTGTTTATCCCTAAATACGATAAGGAGCGAATTAACTTATAAAATAACTATTTTACAAGAGATTAACTTCATAATACAGGATGGAAACCATAAAAGCAATTATAGTAGATGATGAACCCAATGCTAAAAAAGCGTTGAGAGGTTTGTTATCTGAAAATTTTGAAGAAGTAGAAATTGTTGCAGATTGTAGCGATGTGCCAGATGCGGTTAAAACAATCAATAAATACAAACCAGATTTAGTTTTTTTAGACATTGATATGCCTGGTTATAGTGGTTTTGAATTGCTAGACTTTTTTGATCAGCAACAGATTGGGTTTAAAATTATTTTTGTCACCGCTTACAGTGAGTATTCTTTAAAAGCATTTGAAAGTTCTGCAGTAGATTATATCTTAAAGCCCGTTAGATTAGAGCATATGCGCAGAGCACTGAAGAAAATTAATTTTCAAACTTCTAATCAAATCCAGTATAAAGTTTTGCGAGATAATTTATCTCAACAACATGATAAAAAAGTAGTACTACAAACAGCTGAAACCATTTATGTAGTTAATCAAGATGATATTGTTTTTATACAAGCAGAAGGTAGTTACACTAAAATTGTAACAGTAACCCATGGGGTATTAACCTTAACAAAAAAGCTATTAGACTTTGAATATTTAGAGACGGATGGTCCTTTTTTTCGGACACATCGAAGCTTTATTGTTAACCTGAATCATATCAAAAAAATTGATAAAAAAGAATTTGTGTTAGTCATGAGTAATGAGTCTCAAGTACATTTGTCGCAAGATAAAAAGGCAGCTTTAATAGAAAGATTTACTTCAAAAATTATATAATCCATTCTACAGTGCCATGTTTAAACTGATGTTGAATTCCAGCAGTTGCAAGTAAGTCTCCAAATTGATTAACCCCATCAATACAGTAGGTTGCAGTTATACTACCTGTTTTGAGTTTAACTAATTGTTCCTTCTTGTATAAAACTTCATGGTATTGGGCCAATAATTTTTCTGGTCCATCAGGTTCTAATAGTTGATGGTATCTATTGTTAAGATGAATGCAAAGTGCTTTTGCTAGCTCTATTGGATGATATATTTTACCTGTTATCTGTTTTAAGGACACGGCTTTCTGCATAACCCCTTCAAAATGGGTTTGATTAATATTCATTCCAATACCTGCAATGGCATAGGTCCAAATGCCTCCACTAATTTGATTTTCTATTAAAATCCCTCCTGCCTTTCTGTCACCCCAATAAATATCATTGGGCCATTTTATCGTTAATTCTGAGGGGATATAGGTAGATAATAAATCCCAACTAGCTAATGCAATTGCAGCACTTAAAGCAAATTGGTGTCCTATATGGAGAGTGGAAACATTTAAAATGACCGATAAAAGAAGGTTTTGACCAGATTCAGACTCCCATTTTTTACCCATTTGACCCTTTCCTGCGGTTTGTAAATCGGCAAAAAATGCGGCACCATGCTCGGCCAATTTAGCTTGTAACTGTTCCATGGCATAAATGTTGGTACTGTTTACCCTATTAAGGTGGGTGAACGGTGTTCCAATAACAGTTTTAACAGCTGAACCTGCCAAAGAATTACTATTTTTGACGAAGTTAACATGAAAATTATTCATTAAAACACCTATCATTTTTGGAACCACTTTCACTATTGAAAACCCGCGAGAAAACCACAGTCACCAGACTGAACAAAAACTCCAAGATATTTAAGACTATTATTCAAGCCATACTCGATAGAAAAGGGGAGAATATTATTAGTTTAGACCTCAGAAAAATACCAGAAGCATCTGCAGACTTTTTTATTGTTTGCGAAGCTACCAGCACTACGCAAATTAAGGCCATAGCAGATTATGTTGAAGATCAGCTTAAGCAGATTTGTGGTGAAAAGCCCTATAGACACGAGGGAAAACAAGCAGCCCAATGGGTATTGATTGACTACATCAATGTGGTGGTTCATGTAATGCACCCTGAGGCAAGAAATTTTTATAAACTAGAAGAAATGTGGAGCGATGCCGTTTCGCAAATGCATGAGTCTTGAACTTAACAAAACTTTTAAAGGACTCAAACATTATTATATATCACGCAAGAAGCTATGTCACAGAACAACCCGTTACCGAAAATAAACCCTGAGAAAGGAGATGGTCAGAAGAAAGGCCCAAAGTTTACCATTTATTGGATTTACGCAATTATTGCAATTGTTCTTTTATCCATGCAATTTCTAAGGATGTCACCTGATTTGGCTCCAACCAGTCAACAGGAATACTTTGACCAAATGTTGATTCCTGGAGATGTTCAAAAAATTGATATCGTAAAAAACAAGGAAAGGGTTCGAGTTTATATTAAGCCGGATCGCTTGTCTAAGGACTTTTACATAACTAAATTTAAAAAAGACTTAAGTAAAGAGAAGGGGAAAGTACAAAATGTCCCGTTGTTTGAATTTGAGTTAACTGGAGACGTAAAGAACTTTAAAGACGATCTTAAAGAAATTTATGCAGCTCACCCTGAATTAGCTCGTGTTCCAGAAAAAGCGGTAACCGATGCTGAATGGACTGGCCCAATTTTCAATACCATACTTTCTTTACTATTCATTATTGGAGCATGGGTATTATTGATGCGCAAAATGGGCGGTGGCGGTCCTGGTGGCGGTGGTCCTGGTGGCATTTTTAATATTGGTAAGTCAAAAGCGACTTTAT
>JAGOGG010000010.1 GCA_017996795.1 Sediminibacterium sp.
ATTTGGAAGAATATTATCCAGCAGGTGTAAAAGAGTTCAAATTGATGGTAGAAAAAAATCAAATTGAAATACCACAAGGCATCTGTAAAGGATTAACCGATGAGCAATTTGAAACCATGATGAATGTATCCTTGGGCATGAAACCCTTATGGGAAAATGCGTTGGGAAAGGATTGGGAAAGCATCATGACGCGCGAAAAATTGCGCGCACTTTACGAAAGGTTGTAACAAAAGACTATTTGTAGAATCATTTGCATTATAAAAGCTTAGCAGCTTTTATTAAATCTTCAGGCGTATCAATTTCTACACCCATGTATTGGGCGAGCACCATTTTTAGCGGAACTCCATATTCAAGGTAGCGCAAGCATTCAATTTTTTCTGCTGCTTCTAATGGAGTCATTGGCCAGTTGGTAAAATTGAGTAGTGCTTGTTTACGAAAAGCATACACCCCAATATGTTCATAGTACCGAATGGCAATATCTTTATCACGTGGATAAGGAATAACGCTGCGCGAAAAAAACAAGGCATTCATATTTCGGTCCACCGCAACTTTAACGTAGTTGGGGTCTTCAATTAATGTTTGATCTGTTAACTCTTGCATTAAAGAAGCAACTTGAACAGTAGGTTCTTTAAATGTTGCGAGTAATTTTTCTAGAGGGTCTTTTTGTACAAATGGTTCATCGCCCTGCACATTTACAATAATGTCTACGGCTAAATCAACTGCAGCTTCTGCAATACGATCGCTTCCGCTTTCATGATTTTTTTTGCTCATGATGGCTTTGCCACCATTGCTGGTGATTTCGTTAAAAATAATTTCGCTATCGGTTACTACTATCACATCGCTGAATAATCCAGTGGCGATTGTATTATCATAGGTATGTCGAATCACGGTTTTATTGCCTAATGCTTGCATCAATTTAGCAGGAAAACGAGTAGCAGCATAACGAGCAGGAATCATTGCAACGATGTTCATAAATAAAACTTTGTACAAAGATGCATCATCTGGTTTAGTAATGTGTCTTGATAGTATTGTCGAAAGGTATTTTTAATTGATAGTTAAGCGCTTCATCCGTACTATCGTCTAGCACATCTAAACCATAACGTAATGAATCTACAGGCGTGTAATTATAGGTACCAAACAAACGGTCCCAAATAGAAAAGATATTACCGTAGTTGCTGTCTGTTTGAGGCTGTTTGTAGTGGTGGTGAACTTTGTGCATATTGGGGGAAATGATCACCCAACTAATGGCATTGTCTAACCAAAGCGGCAAACGCATATTGGCGTGATTAAACTGCGATAAGACTGCACTTAAACTTTGGTACAGCATGACCAACCACATAGGTGCACCACAAATAATCACCCCAATAGTGGTAAACACCGCCCTGAATACACTTTCACCTGGGTGGTGCCTGTTAGCGGTAGTAGTGTCCACATGTGTGTCTGCGTGATGTACCATATGAAACTTCCACATCCATTTTATTTTGTGCTCTATAAAATGAATAAAATAAGCACCTACTAAATCTAGTAATAACAAACCCCCAATCAACATTGCCCAAGCAGGTAATTCAGTTAATTGTAATAATCCAAATTGGTTTTGTATAGCCCATTCGCTTGCTTTTACAATTACTAATGCAAAAGCAAAATTGATGATGATGGTAGTAGCCGTGAAAAACAGATTGATGCCCGCATGACGGTATTTGTTGTACTTAAAATTGGCCAAAGGCACAATGCCTTCTACGATCCAAAAAAACAAAATCCCTCCCGCTAAGATCAGCGCTCTGTGTAAACTAGGGATGGTATTGAAGTAGTCAATAATGGAATCAATCATGGCTGCAACTGATTTTTAAACAATTTACTGCAAAAAGTGGTGAGGTATAAATAATTTATAATTTTCCATTCTAAAATTCATAACCAATTTTCTTAGCGTACGCTACAAGTTCATATCGAGTAGTAATGTCTGGTTTTTTGTAAATTTTATTTCTATAGTATTCGACATTTTTTTCAGTACAACACCAATTTCGAGCTATTTGTAATGGCGTTAAATTTTGAATGTTGAACTGAATGAATTCAATTTCCTTATGAGTGAGGGTGTTTTTTCCAATAAAAGAATATTTTGTCCAGTCTAGGGAGGCTAATTGTTTAAATCGATAATATTGATTTTTTAGTAAACCAGTTTCAATAATTTCAGTTAAGGCAGATGAAAAATTAAATTTTTCATCTGCCTTAACAGCAAAACCATGAATTCCGATGTTGAAAAGATTTATTATTGCATCTAGTTCTGCAACAAAAGTAAATACTAGAATTTTAGTAGAAGGATATTGAATTTTGATTTCTTTTATTGTATCATAACCATTCATTTTAGGCATAGATAAATCTATTGATACGACTTCTGGTATTTGATTTGATATTCTTAATGCATTTAATAAGTCAATCCCATTACTTGACTCAGCGATTATCTTGCAGTCAAGATTATTACTGACTTCATTTATCATCATCCTTCTAATAGCCGCATGGTCTTCTGCGATACCAATCAACACCTTTCCCATTTATTTGAATAAGTTATATAAGTCAATATTATATTCAAAAGCCAAATATGTAAAAATTATTTATATTAATTATTTTTAATGAATAAAAAATCTAGGTTTTTACCTAGTAAAAAATTAAATTATATGTCACAATTTTATAGTTATAAAATCAAGTAACTTCTTAGATACTAGAATAAAACTAAAAGCAAATATGTACACTATTAAAAAATTAAATGACAATCTGAAACACTATTTATTGGGAATTATAGTATTAATATTTTCTTTCAGTAGTTGTAAAAAGGAAATGAATACTGAAAACTTAGATTCATTAAAAATAGTTGAAGAAAAAATGCTAAATGATAATTCAGTTAGCAACTTAATTCAAAGAAGTGATTCAATCATATTTAAAATGATATATCAGTTTAAAATATATTCATTGGCAAAAGAAAGAAGAGTTCTAGTAGCTGATTATATTTATCGAAATAATATTGGTAATTTAGAAAATTATTTATATAATATAAATATTCCAGTAAATAGTTTTCGTGAAATAAATGGAAACATTATTGATCTCAAAATGACAATCAAAAGTCTATATATTAGATATAATTTATTCAAGTTTGAAAAACATCAAGTTGAATTGCTTTTTGAAAAGCTTTATCATGTAAATAATCTTAAAAAACTTAAACTTCAAAATATAAAGTCAAATAATTATAACGCAGCCTTTGTGGATAATTGTTATAATGATTTAAGAGAAGATATTACTGTTTGTGACAATAGAGCAGCTCAAAGAGGTACTATAGCAACATTAAGTATGTTTCTTAACCCATTAGGTGGGGCCGCAGCTGTTGCATATGTGTTTTGGGATCACTCGGATTGTGTTGATGATGCACATAGAACATATTCAAGATGTAAAAGGGATGCTAAACAATAATTTTATGATTAATAAAGCTTACAAAGGTCTTTGGATTAGTTTTTTCGCCCTTTTTATTATAGGAGGAATATCGGAAAAAAAATATGACACTTTGATAAACATAGCGCTTATTTTAAATCTTATATTACTATTTATTATAAAATTCAATCTTATTAAAATAAATAATAATAAATAATTGATAAACCCAAGTTTAAAATTCAATAGTTTACTTAAATTGTTGTTTCATCATTAAGTAAATAGATAACTAAGGTACATCATCTTCAACGTGGCGGCGGTTGCACAAGCAGTCTATAACTAAACTGCAGAGGGATTGGTAGTAGCCGAAGAATTAGGTAACTACTTTGCAGAGTTCATTCAAGGCATCTAACGTAAAGTGGTTCAGCTGATGAAGATCAAATAGGATAAAATAAATCAAAACGTTTAAAAAAAACGGGGGCTGTCTAGCGATAGGCAGCCCTTTTTTTTCTTTTTATAGAAACCCATTTAAAATTTAAAAAAACATGTAATTTTTAAGAGAAAGAAATAAAAATAGGTTTGCAAAAAATCGTGTAAACAACCGATATTTAGAAAAAATAATTAGATTTTTTGAAATGGTCAAATTTCTAAAATACCTGTTTTTATAGCAAATTTTACTAATTCTTCTCTTGAATTAATTTGCAGTTTATTGTTGTATCGACCCCTTAATTTTTGGACAAAACAGGGTTAAAATTTGAGACAATATCTGATTTTTTTTCTGTTTTATAGGGTACGGATTTTTGGTTAAAGATTTTCAAGAACTGTTCTGGTGATTTTCTGCCTAATGAGCCATGCTTCCGGTGATTATTATACCAGTCGTAATAGCGGTTAAAAATCAATTGCGCATGATAAATGGATTCGAACTCATATCGTTCAACCACTTCTCTTTGAACATTGCTGTGAAGCGATTCTATATAGGCATTTTCTTCTGGTGTGGCTACATGGGTAAATTCCTGATTAACGCCTTTATCCTTTAAGAACTGCCTAACAACGGTTGCGATGAACTGCGATCCATTGTCGTTTCTTAGCGTAACATTTTCAATCTTGTATTCCATTAGTAGTAGTGACAGTAAAATAATCACATCACCTTTTTTGATGTTAAAGCGAAGCATATGCGTCAATACTTTTCGGCTAAAAGCATCAATAACTGTCAACAGCAGAGCATTTCTCTGAGCGCCGTGGATGTGGATGTACTTGATGTCCATGCACAGATGCTCCAATGGTTTTTCTGCTTTAATCTTTCTAAAGCGTACAAATTGCCGAGGAACACCAATGGAACCAATGCGACGATTGAAAAGTAAATGGTTAATCTTCATCAGCCTGTATACTTTCTTATGATTAATGATGTAGCCTAAGTCTTTGAGTTCATCCCAAACATTTTTGTAGCCATAACAGCAAAATTCTTGTTGCAGGATAGCTTCTACTACATTAACCACTTCCGTGTTAGCAATAAGTTCCCCGTCTTGCGTAACGGTCATTTGGGATGGTTTACGACCACGTAAACCATCCCCTCGCTTGTAGTAATAACTACTGCGGGGAACACCTGACCAAGACAAAAGATCCTGTTTACTTACCATTGGATGTGATTGAAATTGCTGCATTACTTCGACCGACGCTGCTCGTGGAATTGACTTTTTTTTAAAAGCTCCGTTTTGAACTCAAGTTCAATTTGCTGCTTAGCTACTATGTTCTTCAGCAAACGAACTTGTTCTTCCAGAGCTTCAAGTTCTGGATTACGAAGCTTTACATACGATTGAAGATTGGCAACACCACCTTCATTAAAGTTCTCCTTCCACTTTCTAAATACGGTAGGTGAAAGATTGTGTTTACGTAACGTAGCACTTACACCTATTTGATCTGCTTCATTGATGATTGACAGTTTCTCTGAAGCCGAGAAACTCCTTCTTGTTCTTGACATGATACCTAAATTTAGTGACTTAATTGTTGTTACAATCTTGTCCAGCTATTTAGGGGGTCAATACATGGCAGAGGTCAACAGAAAAGTACATTTTTTAAAAAATGGGGTAACACTCCTTTAATATTTATCTTTGTTTAATGGTTCTTTGTAAAACTACTATCATGAAAAAATCCCTTTACTTAATATTATTTTTACTAACCACTAATTCTATTTGGGGGCAATTGACTAAAGGCCATTGGCTTGTTGGAGGTAGTGCGAGTTTTAACTCTTATAAAAATGAAATATTTAGTAATTCTTACAATGAGAACGGGAAATATACGCAAATCGATTTATCGCCTAATGTTGGATACTTTTTTGCCGATAGATTTGCGCTTGGTTTAAAAACAACTTTTACTTCTATAAAAGGAGAGTATACTGTGGCTGGAGGAAATGGTCGAGGTGGATCAGATAACCAACGATATTTATTTGGGGCATTTGGTCGCTATTACTTTTTAGAAGAAGCAAAACAAACTAATTTATTGGTTGAAGCAAGTTATCAAGCAGGTATAATTAGGGGTACAAATAATACTAAAGGCAACTTAAATAACTTCTCTATTTCCGCAGGCCCTGTAATATATTTTAACCCCTCTGTAGGTATTGAATTTTTGCTGGGATATGTAACCAACTCTGAAAAATACACTAGTCAGGTATTGAGTGAAAACAAGAAAGGGTTTCAGCTTAGCATTGGTCTACAAATACACTTAATAAAATAAGGAAGCCATTATAACTATAATGGTTTCCTTCTGAGTTTTTCTAATTATTCAACATCAACGGCATCACCAACATCAATAGGTCTTCGCCTTCACCCTGTTCAGTTGGTTTAATTAAACCAGCTTTGGTTGGAGTAGACAATTCCATTTTTACATCATCGGTGTCCGCTGCGTTCAGCATTTCAATTAAGAAACGTGCGTTGAAAGCAATTTGTAAATCTTCTCCATCGTACTGACAGCTCATGCGTTCGTTTCCTTCAAAGCTGAAGTCTACGTCTTGCGCAGCCATTTGCAATTCTGAGCCAGTAATATTTAAAGCCACCTGATTGGTGCTTTTGTTAGAGAATACATTTACTCTACGCAATGCATTTTGGAAAGCAGATTTGTTTACAATCAATTTATATGGATTGTCTGCAGGTATCACCACTTTATAGTCAGGGAATCTAGCATCAATCAAACGACAGATCATATGGGTTGAGCCATGCTTCACAAATAAATGGTTGCTATTGTAGCTGATGGTTAAATCATCTTCATTATCAGGCAATGCATTCTTTAATAAGTTCAATGGCTTCTTAGGTACAATGAACGAATCAGTTTTGGTTGCATGAGTATCGGTGCGCTTGTAACGAACCAAACGATGTGCATCGGTGGCAACAAATTGTACCCCGTCTTTACTCAACTCAAAAAATACGCCCGTCATTGCAGGTCTTAAGTCGTCTCCACTTACTGCAAACAAGGTTTTATTGATGGCTGTTAATAAGGCACTGCTGTGCATATTAAAGCTGGTGGTGTCATCGGCCGATGGTTCTTTAGGAAAATTATCTGGATTCTCTCCCATCACTTTGTACTTACCATTGTCGCTGGTGATTTCTACTGCAAAGTTTTTATCAATGGTAAAAGTTAATGGTTGGTCAGCAATATTCTTTAAAGAATCCATTAAGATCTTGGCAGGAATACATACACGTCCGTTGGCTTTGCTCTCTACTTCCATTTGAACGCGCATCACCGTTTCTAAATCGGTGGCTACTACATTCAATTTTTTATCTTCTATTTCAAACAAAAAATCTTCAAGAATAGGTAATACGGTATTGGCATTAATAACACCACTAATTTGTTGCAAATGTTTTAACAACGAAGAGGAAGAAACGATAAATTTCATATGATCATTTTAATCAGGACAAACTTACTGTAAAGGGATGATATTTCACAAGCAATTTACACCCAAAATCTAGCCATTGTAGAAGTTGAGCCGGTCTATCAGCTCTTGGTATTTGATCTTGTTGATGGGCTTAACTATATAGTCTGTAACCCCGCTGTACTCCCTAGAACGCTGGATATCACAGTCGTCTACAGAAGAACTCACCATATAGATATAGATGGGCTTTTTAAACTGCTCTATGATTTTGTGGTATTCATCTAAGAATTGCCAGCCGTTCATTACGGGCATATTGATGTCTAAAAAAATCACATCGGGCAATTCGTTGGGTCCTTGGGTCAACTTTTCTCTAAAAAATCCGATGGCTTCACTTCCGTTGTAAAAGGACAAAATATCCTTAGCAAGTCCGGTAGACTCGAGTATTTTGCGGGAAGTAAATTGATAGATTTTATCATCATCTATCAAACAAACATTGTATTGTGTTGCAGCCATTCTTGTTCAGGACTTCGTTTAATCGAGGGGGATATTTGGGGTCCTGAAACAAATATAATTACTTTACCGAAAAATACTAACAGTTGTTTTCAACCGATCCCAATTCTACTATTGAAAAAGCTTATATGAAGCTTAAACACTATTGTGGATACCAAGACCGGTGTCACCAAGAAGTGAAAGAGAAATTATATAGTCTAAAATTGGGAAAAGCCAGTGTTGAAATGTTGCTCTCTCGTTTAATTGAGGAAGACTATTTAAATGAAGAGCGTTATGCAAAAGCCTTTGTAGGAGGGCATTTCAGGCAAAAGCAATGGGGTAAAGTTAAAATTGGGTATGCGTTAAAACAAAAAAGAGTAAGCGAATACAATATCAAAAAAGCGATGAAGGAAATTCCAGAAGCAGACTATCTTGCCGTTGCCGAAAAATTGATAACCACTAAATGGAATACCCTTAAAAACGAACAATATATTAATCGAACAGTAAAAACAATGGCGTTCTTACAACAAAGAGGTTTTGAGCCAGGCTTAGTTCAAAGCATTTTGAAAAAATTTAGGGCAGACAAATGAAAAAACAACAACGCTTTATATACCTCCATCTTTTGGGTATCTGTTTTTTGGGCATGCAAGCAAACGCCCAACAAGTTGGTTTTACCACAGAGAACGATGCTTACTTATTAAAACTAGAGGACGCTTATTACTCCAACGGTATTTTTTTACACTTGAGCTATGCCGATCAATCCAAGAAAAACACCAAAAGAGTTCATCGTTTTGAATTAGGGCAACAAATATTTACGCCCCTTAAACGAAACACCAGAACACCTGCAGATATAGACCGACCTTATGCAGGTTATACTTATATTCAATATACCCGCAGTTGGTTTAATAACGAAAAAGCGGTTGTACAATTAACGGGAACCCTTGGTATCATTGGCCCAGCTTCGGGGGGAGAAGGTTTACAAAATACCTACCACCGTTGGTTAAAATATGCGCCATTTTTAGGATGGCGGTATCAAATTAGTAATCAGTTGGTCTTAAACACTGGGGTACTTTATGCTCACAACCTCATCGCCACCAAAAAATTTAAATGGATGGGCTGGGGAGCCGCTCAGTTAGGAACTGCATTTATAAACGCATCGGTTGGTACTAAAATGGTCTATGGTCTTTTTAATATCAATCAAAGCAGCCAATTATGGAATGCAGCGGTGGAGAAAAAAGGAATGCCCAAAAAAGAGTTTTTTATTTATTGGAATCCGAAAATTACTGCACAGGGCTATAATGCAACTATTTCTGGGGGAAGTAAAACGGCTGCTGATTCGGCGGTTACGCTCCACCCTAAAACCTTTGTATTTCAAAACACTATTGGATTGGCTTATTCTGAAGGAAGATGGGCGGCTCAAATAGAGTTGGTGCACCAAAGCAGAGAAACCGCTATTCAATTAAATAGGCACCGCTATTTAGGATTGCAATTGCAATACCGAATCAATTAACTTGCTGGTTTAAAATTGGTATATGCATCCATTGTCGGTAACCTTAATACAAAGCAATTTAGTTTGGGAAAATAAAGCAGCTAATCTGGCTTTGTTCGGAGAGAAAATTCAAACGCAAACCACCCCTGGTCAATTGGTTATTCTTCCTGAAATGTTTAGCACGGGGTTTAGTATGAATCCCGCTCAACTAGCTGAAACCATGGAGGGTACTACAGTTCAGTGGATGAAGACCATGGCTACTCAACAAAAAATCATTCTCACTGGCTCTGTTATTATAGAAGAGGAAGGTAAATTCTATAATCGTTTATTATGGGTATTGCCCAACGGTACAGTAGCGTATTATAATAAGAGACATTTGTTTGCATTTGCAGGTGAAAACCAGTTTTATGCAGCTGGTAATAAACGATTGATTGCAGCTGTGAATGGATGGAAAATCAACTTACAAATTTGTTATGATTTACGCTTTCCAGTTTGGGCCAGACAACAAATTCAGGAAGCCCCTGAGTTTGATTTATTGGTGTATGTGGCTAATTGGCCAGAACGCAGAAATCATGCATGGAAAACATTACTCATCGCAAGGGCCATCGAAAATCAATGTTATGTAATTGGAGTAAACAGAGTAGGCGAAGACGCCAATGGAATCAATCATAGTGGTGATACTATGTTGATAGATCCTCTGGGTCAAGTAGTTTATCACTGTGCCCATGAAGAAGCGATTAGCACCCATATTTTAGACCCTCAACATTTACAAGATATTCGCCAACGTTTTCCATTTTGGAAAGACGCCGATCAATTCAATATCTATCATATTTAAGTTAGTTATGAAACAAATTATTGCAGCGAATAAAATTTTTACTGGAACAGAATGGTTAATCAACCATGCGTTGGTTATTCAAGATAATATGGTAGAATCAATATTGCCTACTGTTGCGCTAAAAGAGACTGCATCCAAACAAGTATCACTAATTATTCCCGCATTCATTGATTTACAAATTTATGGAGCAGGTGGAAAATTGTTAAGTGTTTATCCAACGTTGGAATCTTTACAATTATTAAAAGATTATTGTGTAAAGGGCGGTGCCGCTTGGTTTCAGCCAACTGTTGCTACGAATAGCAATGCAGTCATTTATGCTTGTATTGATGCAGTAAGGGAATTTAAAAAACAACCGAATAACCGTTGTATAGGTTTGCACGTAGAAGGACCTTGGATTAATCCAATCAAAAGAGGGGCGCATTTAAGTGAGTTTATTTATCGGCCTACAACTGAACAAGTAAAAGAATTATTGGAATATGGAAAGGGTGTTATTACCATGATTACCCTTGCACCGGAAGTTTGTAATGCATCCATTGTAGATTTAATACATTCATATGGCGTGGTGGTTTCTGCTGGTCATAGCAATGCCGATTATGCAACTGCAACAAAAGCTTTTAACGATGGGATTGGAACCGCTACCCATTTGTACAACGCTATGAGTGCTTTGCAACACCGAGAGCCAGGAATGGTGGGAGCCATTTTTAATCACCCCACTGTGTATTGCAGTATTGTACCTGATGGATACCATGTAAATTTTGAAGCCATTCAAATTGCTAAAAAACAACTAGGGAATCGCTTATTTGCCATTACCGACGCAGTTACAGACACTGATACTGGTGCATATCCACATCAATTAAATGGAGATAAATACGAATCTAATGGCATTTTAAGTGGATCTGCATTAACCATGTTGGCTTGTGTGCAGAAATTGCATCAATATTGCCATATTGAAATAGGGGAAGCCATTCGAATGTGTTCCTTGTACCCGGCACAAGTAATACAAAAGCAAGGAATTACTGGAATGTTAAAGCCTAGCCAAAAAGCAGATTGGATTGGATTAAATGAAGATTTAACGCTGATACATTCTGTTGAATGAAGTAATTTTATAGACTTAAAAATTTAAACAACATGAAAAAATTATTGGTATTGGCTTTTGCTGCAATGGTTGGTTTTAGTGTAAATGCACAAGAAGCAAGTTGGAAACAAATGGAAGATTTTCACGGAGTGATGAGCAAAACTTTTCATCCTGCTGAAGAAGGAAATTTAAAGCCTTTAAAAACGAATATTGCAGACCTAGTTGCTAAAGCAAAAGCATGGGAATCAGGTGCAGTGCCGGCAGGATATGATGCCAAAGTTGCTAAGCCCATCTTAAAACAATTGGTTGCAAAATGCACTGCAGTGGAAGCAGCTGTAAAAGCAAAAAAATCAGATAAAGAATTAACCACTTTAATTACTGCTACACACGATGTGTTTCATGAAATAAAAGAAAAGTGTAAGCCAGGAGAAAAACATTAATTGTTTTTGCTTTTAAGCAAAGCTTGAATTGCCGCCATTTTTGAATCAAATCCCATTCGGATTGCATACGAAGATGGCGGTATTTTTATGTCTGGTATAATGCCAGTTCCTTTGGGTCTATTTTGATCTATGACCATTCTATACAATGGGAGCCTGACTCTTAGCTTTGTGTTAGGTAACGTTATATTGGGGATATGCAGGGCCGAATTACCATAATATCCACCACCTGATTCCTCTCCTACTATGGTCATATTGTCCTGTCCTTTTAAAGCACTTATCAACATCGTAGCTGCAGAAAATGTATAACCACCTTGTACTAAATAAGTGTTTCCTTTAAAAGCCAAACGTTCTTTTGGTTGATAATAGTGTTGTTCAAATCTTTTGTAGTGAATCAATCCATCGGCGGCTTTGCTCGCCCCAATATTCATTGCCAACCAATAGAGCCAGCTTGATTGAATGTATTTACCGTGTTTAAATTTTCTGCTAATGGCTACGACCGAGTCAGCAATTTTAAAAGGGCTTTGTTTCAAATATTTAGTGAGCGCAATACTATTACTGATTCTTCCTCCTCCATTTTCTCTTAAGTCGAGAATTAAATGTTGAATATTTTCCTGCTTCAGTTTTCGAAAACTTCGCCTAAAAAAAGTTTTTAAATTTCCTTTACTAAAAGTAGTCAGTCTAATATAAGCGCTATGTGTAACAGTATCAATACTCAGCGAACGCAAAGACAATAAACGCAATTGCCTATTGCTTAATGAAGCTTGCCTAATGCTTGGTCTAGGTCTGTTGGTGCCTGTATCTCTTGGAGCTGGAACAAAATTGCCTAATGAAATGACATCTGCTTTTCCCGCTTGATTGATGTATCCAATTAAGTATGTACTGTCTACGCCAAACACTTGTTTATAGCTATCCGGAAAACTACTACTCAATGTTTGATACTGGTGGTTGATGGCATATCCATCTGTAGTAATTTGTTTAAATAAATAATCTCTGTAATACGCAACGGGTTTGTTGTTGATGGTTTGTACAATGGTTCCGCGTTGAATAATGGAATCTTTAAAATAACCATTGCTCAACACAACAGCACTGTCTTCCCAAAATTTGATTTGTAATGGGAAACGTGGATATCGATAAGGTGGTAATTCTTTGATGAACTTTTTTGAATACAGCGCAGTAGTATGACCACATTTTATCATCGCTACCCATGGGGCAACCTTATTTCTGAATTCAATTTCATTTAATGAATCACTGATGCTGTTGAACATATTATCAAAAGCACTGTCTAATTGCTGCTTGGGGGTATACCAATACAAGCTGGGATGATTGGCTTCCAGTACTTTTTTTAATATAGCGGCATCTTCTTTTAATGAGGTTGCTGCATATTTAGGTAAAGCATTATAGGATTTCTGGGCGTTCAATTCGCACATTAGTAAAACACTCAAAACCAATACCAGCAAGCTTTTCATGCTTAAGAATTAAAAGCATTCCAACCCTGTGCCTTCAAATCGTATTGATTGCCTCCTTTCGTTAAAAGCTTCACGCCCTCCTCTAAATCGGTAATGTATCCAATTACACTAATTTCTTCGTTTAGTACAATTTTATCATGATCTTCTTGGGCAATGGTAAAAATCAATTCATAATCTTCTCCACCATTTAGTGCACAAACTGTTGGATCTAATCCAAATTTAAAAGCTGCTTTTCTACTTGCATCTGCAATGGGCAACTTCTCTTCATATACTCTTGCGCCTAAATTAGATTGCTTGCAAATATGCAATACTTCACTACTGATGCCATCGCTTACATCCATCATGGCCGTTGGAACAATTTGGTTGCTGGCAAAAAACTCAATGATGTCTTTTCTTGCTTCAGGCTTTAGTAATTTGCCTACAATATAACTTTCGTCTTCTAAGTCTGGTTGAATATTTGGATTCTCTTGGTAGATCTTTTTTTCCCTTTCCATTAAGGTTAATCCCAAATAAGCGCCACCCACATCTCCGCTCACACAAATCAAATCTCCTTTTTTAGCAGTACTTCTTTTCACAAATTGATCGGGGGCTACTTCTCCAATGGCTGTTACAGAAATTACAAAGCCTTTTAATGAAGACGAAGTATCACCACCTATTAAATCAACCCCATATTTTTCACAGGCAAAATAAACCCCTTCATAAAATTCATTCAACGCTTCTACACTAAAGCGATTGCTGATACCAATGCTCAACGTAATTTGAGTGGGGGTGGCATTCATTGCATAAATATCGCTAAGGTTTACTACCACTGCTTTGTAGCCCAAGTGTTTTAATGGTGTATACATCAAATCAAAGTGAATACCTTCTAATAATAAGTCGGTGGTCACTACGGTTTGTTTACCAAAATGGTCAATCACTGCAGCATCATCTCCCACGCCTAAAATAGTGGAAGCGTTCTGTATTTCTGCATTTTTGGTTAAGTGTTCAATTAAACCAAACTCGCCCAAATCGGCTATTTCTGTTCTTTGTTCCATAAAATCAATTTAGAAATGTCCTCCGTTTACAACAGCTACTAATTCATCGTGAATATGGCCATTGGTGGCAATGATATGTGGTTGGTATGGAGAATAATAATCTCCTTTAAAGTCGGTTACTTTTCCACCTGCTTCTTCAACCATTAAAAATCCTGCAGCACTGTCCCAGGCTTGTAATTTGTGTTCATAAAATCCATCAAACCTGCCTGCAGCAACCCAACATAAATCTACTGCGGCACTACCCAATCTTCTTACTGGAACCCCCTTTCTGATTAATTTTTCAAACACTTGCAATGGTCCATTGGGCGCATCTAAATAAGTGTAAGGGAAACCTGTTACCAAGCAGCTCTTGATTAAGCTGGTTTTATTTCCTACCTGAATTTTTTGATCGTTTAAATATGCCCCAGCTCCTTTTTCTGCAAAATAAAATTCATTCATAAATGGGTTGTATACCGCCCCCATTATCATTTTGCCGTCCTTCTCTATACCAATACTCACACAGCAAATAGGAATGCCATTGGCAAAGTTCACTGTTCCATCAATTGGGTCTATAATCCACTTATAAGTAGAATCTTGTTTTAATTCACCTGATTCTTCACTTAAAATAAAATGATCAGGAAATTCGGCTTGAATGGTATCCATAATCGCTTTTTCTGCAGCATGATCGGCTTCGGTTACCAGGTTATTAATGCCTTCTTTATTGCTAATGGCAAATGTTCCATTAAAAAAATGTCGAAGTTGAACAGCCCCCGCTTCGGTGGCTTTTAATAAGGTTTGTTTAAGCATGGCGCAAAAGTAACCCAGATTCTGCATCTTTGGAACAATATTGTGACTACTGAACTTTCCATAATCATTGTTAATTATCGGGTCTATCCCTATTTGGATGCCTGCTTACAGGCAGTATCAGCTGCGTTGACCAAAGTAAATGCAGAAATTATTGTAGTAGACAACGATACCGACAAAACCAAACAAATTAAACTGGCACATGACTTTCCAACAATTCAATGGATTTGCTTAACCCAAAATCTAGGGTTTGCTAAAGCCAATAACTTAGCATTAGAGAAGGCAGTTGGAAAATATATATTGTTTTTAAATCCAGACACTTCCATACCTGCCAATACATTAACGGATACGGTTCAGTATTTATCATCTAATCCTAGAGTGGGCGCAGTAGGTGTACAAATGTTAGACGGCAAAGGTTGTTTTTTACCAGAGAGTAAAAGAGACCAACCAAGTTTATTGGGTTCCTTTTTTAAATTAACTGGACTGGCAACGCTTTTCTCCCATGCTGCTATTTTCAATAGTTATGCCTTGGGTCATTTAAACAAAAACCAAGTTCATTCAGTGCCCGTGTTGGCAGGGGCATTTATAATGATGCCAACTGTTTTAGCCCAAAAAATTGGAGGATTTGATGAATCTTTTTTTATGTACGGGGAAGATATAGACCTCAGCTTAAGGATACTTCATCAAGGATTCGAAAACCATTATTTAGGCAACTTAACCATCACCCATTATAAAGGAGCAAGTTCTAAACAGGATCCAGCGTATCTAGATCATTTTTATGGTTCAATGATCATTTTTGTAAACAAATACCGCCATTTATATGGAGGCGTTATTGGGGCTTGGTGGTTAAAAAATTGTATTCGACTTATTGCTTGGATGGCGTATTTCAAGAAAAAAATTCAATAAGGGGTTTCACAAAATATTATATATAATTCATTTAGTTTAGCTTCGTAGCTTAACTGTTAACGAACGCATGTCTATAATTGATCTTAAACTGCCGAATGCTATTTTAAAGGCACTAAGGCTTCCGCAGAACAATCTCCGTAGAGATCAGTTGAGGGTGCTAAAAAAGCTGTTGAAAAAAGCTAGGTTTACTTCTTTTGGTCAGCAATATCGTTTTGATGAGATCTTATTGAGCAAACACCCTGGTAAAAAATTTCAGGAGTTGGTTCCCACTTTTAATTACAATAAAATTTACAATGAGTGGTGGCATAAAACCATCAAAGGACAATCGGATATTTGTTGGCCAGGTAAAATCAAATATTATGCATTAAGCAGCGGAACAAGTGAGTCGGCTAGTAAATATATTCCCATCACCAACGATTTATTACGTGGCAATAAAATTGTCATGATTAAGCAACTACTCAGTTTGGGTAAGTACGAAAATATTCCTTTCACTTCAATTGGAAAAGGTTGGCTAACATTGGGAGGTAGTACTGAATTACAAAAAGGGCCTGGTTATTTTGCAGGCGACCTCAGTGGGATAACCGCTAAGAAAGCACCATTTTGGTTTCAACCATTTTATAAGCCAGGTAAAAAAATTGCCAAACAAAAAGATTGGAATAAAAAAATAGCAGAAATAGTTGAGAAAGCACCTGAGTGGGATATTGGCTTTTTAATTGGAGTGCCAGCCTGGATTCAAATGTGTGTGGAGCAAATTGTGGAGCGATATCAATTAAAAAACATACACGAGTTATGGCCCAACCTTGCTTTTTTTGTGCATGGAGGAGTAAGTTTTGAGCCATACAAAAAAGGGTTCGAAAAAATGTTGGGTAAGCCCATCACTTATATAGAAACCTATTTAGCGAGCGAGGGTTTTATTGCTTATCAAGACAAGCAATATGCAAAAGGAATGCGATTGGTAACCAACGAACATATATTTTTAGAATTTGTTCCTTTTGATGATATCAATTTTACTGCGGATGGAGAAATGATTGAAAACCCAGAAGCATTGATGTTACACGAAGTAGAAGAGGGAAAGGACTATGCTTTGTTGATTAGTACTACTGCGGGCACTTGGCGTTATTTGATTGGAGATACAGTCAAATTTGTAGACAAAGAAAAGTCGGAAATTATTATTACTGGTAGAACCAAACATTTTTTGAGTTTGGTGGGAGAGCATTTGAGTGTAGATAATATGAACAAAGCGGTTCAAATGGCTTCCCAAAAATTCAATATCAGTATTCCAGAATTTACTGTTGCTGGTATACCTGTAGACAATTTCTTTGGACACCATTGGTTTGTTGCATGCGACGACAAAGTAGATCAAAAACTATTGTGCAATTTCATTGATGAATGTTTAAACGAACTCAATGACGATTATGCGGTTGAAAGAAAAAGTGCTTTAAAAGAAGTAAGACTAACTGTATTGAAAGAAGAAGACTTCATGAACTTTATGTTGAGTAAGGGTAAAGTAGGTGGTCAACATAAGTTTCCTAGGGTATTAAAAGGAACCATGTTAAATGATTGGTATCAATTCTTAGAAAAAAACAAATGAAGTTGAAGCTTTTCTTCACCAGCTTTTTTATTGCCCATTTATTTTTATGCTCAACTGTTTTTGCGCAAACAAAAACTTTTAAGAATAATTCTGCCCATAAAGATTGGAGAGCACCCGAAACCCTTCAAGTACTTTTTAAAACCAACAAAGGGAATTTTATTATTCAATCTTATCGTTCTTGGGCCCCACTTGCTGCAGACCGGTTTTATACTTTGGTAAAAAAAGGATTCTATACCAATATCTATATTTTTAGGGTAGAGAAAGATTATGTGGTCCAATTTGGCATTTCTGATAACCCCAAAGAAAGCAGTTTTTGGGATAAAGCCCGACTAAAAGACGAGCCGGTAATTCAAAAACATAAAAGGGGTATAGTTGCATTTGCAAGGAGTGAAAAAAATTCTCGCACTACTCAACTTTTTGTGAATATGCAAGACAATGCTAAACTAGACACTACCATGAGAGAAGGGGTACACGGCTATCCCCCCTTTGGTAAAGTAATCAGTGGTATGCATGTCTTTTTTCAATTGAATGACCAATATGCCAAACGAATACTCCCATTACAAGATTCTATCTATCGGTATGGCAATCAATACTTGGTTCAACATTTTCCTGGTTTAGATAAAATTATTAGCGCAACAATTATCCGTTAGAATAATACTAATCAGTTATTTTTGTGAACTGACTAAACAAAGGCTATTGGCATGATTGCACCATTGATGAAGGGATTGGTTTTGGGATTGATTCTGAGTATTTCAGTGGGCCCGGTCATTTTTGCCATCATCAAGCAAAGTTTAGCGAATGGGCATAAAGCAGGCTACACTTTTGTTGCAGGCGTATCAGCTAGCGATATCAGTTTGGTGTTGGTTTGTAATGTATTTACTTCTTTTTTTACAACAGCGCTTTCACATAGCAATACCATTGCAATTGCTGGTAGCATTTTTTTAATTGGAGTGGGTATCTATACTTTTTTCTTCAAGAAAGTGATTGTAGACGAAGACAATAAAATTGAAATCAAGAAATTTCGTAAAAGAGATTTAGCCGGTATATTTTTGTCTGGCTATTTTATGAATATGCTTAACCCCGCTGTCTTTCTTTTTTGGTTTGCATGGACAGCAGCCATCACTGGAGATGCAGCCAGCACCCCCAACCCCACTCAATATAAATGGATTGTTTTTATTACTTGTTTGGTTTTTGTGTTGCTTTCCGATATAGCTAAAGTAGCGCTAGCTGGTAAATTAAGAGAACGATTAACTCCTGCTATTTTACACCGTATCAATCAATTATCAGGTATTATTTTAATTGGATTCGGCATTGCTTTAATTTGGGGCGTACTCAATTTTGGAGACAAACTCAAATAGATTGTATCTTTTGATTGAAATAATTCATTGTGATTAAAAAAATCTGGAAAAAAACAAAACGCGTATTGCTGATTTTGTTTTTGAGTTCACTCTTGTATACGATTGTTTGTAGATGGGTTATGCCGCCCATCACTATCACGCAGATTGCCAATACATTTGGTTATGGTCTCAAAAGAGATTATGTATCGTGGAATCAAATGAACTATTCGGTTAAGCTGGCAGCTATTGCCAGTGAAGATCAGGCATTTCCAGATCATAGCGGATTTGATTGGGATGCCATTGAGAAGAGTTTAAATCCCAAGAAAAAAGGAAAGAAAACTAAAATTCCATTAGGTGGAGGCGCGAGCACCATTACCCAGCAAACAGCCAAGAATGTTTTTTTATGGCAGGGAGGATACATCACTAAGTTTATTCGAAAAGTACCCGAGCTTTATTTTACCAAACTGATTGAATGGGTTTGGGGTAAAGAGCGTATACTAGAAGTGTATTTAAATGTAATTGAAATGGGCCCCGGTATTTTTGGGATTCAGGCTGCTGCCAAACATTACTTTAAAAAAGACGCTGCTAAACTTACTCGTTCAGAAGCTGCCATGATTATTTCCTGTTTGCCCAATCCTAAAAAATTTACTGTTAAGCCAATGAGTAAAAGGGTTGCTTGGCGTTATCCGCAAATATTAAAGCAGATGAATAATTTAGAAGGAGATGACGACATCAAAAATTTATTGCGCTAAAGCATAAACTGGTTGATTGCTTTTATGCCTGCTTGGGTTCTTTCGGTATTATTGCCATTAATTAATGCCCACGGTGTTGATTGATTCATTAATAAATCTTTATAGATAGCAAATAATTCTTGTCTGGGTTTTTCATCGGGGTATTCTCTTAGTTCATCTTTTATCCAGGGCAAATCGATATTGCACAGCAAGTAACCATCGTATTTTTGTTTAACAATGTTATCTAAAATAAAAAAATCACATTCCCCAAACACATATTCACTCCAAACTTTCATTACATACATATCAGTATCAATAAAAAGTATGGGTGTTTTATTACTCTCTACTAAAGACTTCGTGGTCAGTTCTTCTAATTTCAATTGACCTTTTGCAATCTTCAATAAATCTGTAGGAGTATAGCTGGTACCATTTTTTAATAAGTATGCTCTGGCATATTCTTCACACCAAGCAGATTGAAAATGTTCTGCCAATGATTTACACAACGTGCTTTTACCGGTACTTTCTGGTCCTAGGATAACAAATTTCTTAATGGCTTTCATGTTGTGCTTTTTTTTGCCAACTAATTAAGCCGGCAACAGCTAAGATTAAGAGCAGCAAAAACTGCACACTCGTAAAAACATACCCTTTAATAAAGTATAACGGAATGGAAGCAATATTTGTTGCTATCCACCAATACCAACTAGCTACTTTTTTTCTAGCCATTAACCACATTCCAGTATAAGCAGTTGCGCTGGCAAATGCATCTGCCCAAGGAATGGATTCGGGTGCAAAAGATGTTTTTAACCAAGTGAGTGCACAAAATATCAGTATATAAAATGAAGCAAAAAATCCCCACTGCTGAACTTGATCTTTTGAATTGCTATAGGTAATTTTTAATTGAACTTCTTGGGTATTTTTATTGACTCTACTCCACCAAATCCACCCATAAATACTTACGAAAGTATAGTATAAATTAACACTTGCTTCACCATATAGCTGTCCTTTTAAACTTAAGTAGATATAAATAATGGTATTAATTAATCCTATTGGATAAACTAAAATATTTTCTTTTCTACTGAACCATACACTGGCTATACCAGCACAAACTGCAACAAATTCTAGTAAGCTGGTTTGTTGCAAACCAGCCATGAACTGTTGGTATATTTCCATTAAACTCATTGAAAATTGGTATGGGTAAAATAAAAAATGGAACCGTCTTTAAATTGCCACTCTTTGGCTTGTTTAAAATGGGTTCGAATATATTCGTCGTCAATTAAATCCGAATTTTTTCCATATTCAAACCAAACCAGATAAATAGTTGGGTGTTTTAAAAAGGGTATTATCTCTTGTTCCAAATCTTTATGTGGCAAAGGATTGGCTTTAATATTGGCTAGAAAAAACACGGCGTCATTGGCATTTGAATAGATAGGCGCTTGGTAATTGTTATGATGTGATTTCATGAATTGGAGTAAAGGAGAACCTCTCCAAAGATCATCCGAATAGCCGGGAATACCAGCGTATCCAATCCCCTCCCAATTGTATAAATGCGTTTGATAGTGGTGATTGGCCCCAATTGCATACCAAACACTAAAAACCAAAAGAATGAATGCTTTTTTATATCGCCTAGATGCAACCATCCATTGGTAAAAACAGTGGGCAATTAATAGGACCAAAGGAATGTATAAGGGAATTAATAATCTGCTACTCAATGTTTCAAACCTTGAAACACTTGCAATAAACAATAAGAAAGCTCCATATACCAATACAAACAAACTTAAAAGGGTAATAACCGAATCAAAAAATTGTTGTTGAATCAATCGATAAACAAATACAATAATCACCATGATGAATAGAACCAAGCCAATCAGTAGAATAGTGCTGGTAGAATCATTAGTGCTATTGGGAAACCAATAGCCTAATACATTTACAAAATCCTGCAAATTGCTGGAAACAGTTTTTAAAGAGGACTGCCTAATGCCGGCAATTGTTTGTGTAAGCAGTTTGTTGCGGATAATATTAAGCACTGGTAAACTACAACCTATCAGTGCGAGTATTGCAATATGTTTTAGTTTGGTTTTCCAATTCAATTGAAAATAAAATATCATTGATATACCCCCAGTCATTAATAAAGTAATGCCCACATATCTTACTGAACAAGCAAGGGCTGCAATAATTGAAGCAAGTAAAAGCCAAGAAATCTTTTCTGTTGAAAGGTACTGGTGAAATGTTGCTATAAAAATGAGTACTAAAAATATAAACACTGTTTCAGACCACAACATGGTATACACTTCTACAATCCCCGGACTGCTAAGTATTAAACACAAAATCAATAGCCTAAAAACTCCATGTTTAATTCTTGCTTGAAGTAGCAAATAACTACTCGTGTATAATGCAGCTGCCAATAATATACTATTTAGTATTGGAGCGGCTGTAATCACTTCAGTAAAAAAAAGCAATTTAACCAAACCCAGTAATAGCGGGTAGCCCAAAGGAAAATTCACTAAGGGTAAATTATTGTAATCGGTCAATTGAAATGAGTCCGAAAAATGATTGGCAGTACTTAGATAAGCTACAGAATCTGGAGAAATACCAATACCACTATGTGCTGTGTAATATGCAATCCATATAAACGCGAATCCAGATGCAAGTAAAGCATCCCAATGCGTTCTAAAAAAATGGATTAAATAAGACTTCATGTAATGCAAGATAATGCACTACTCTTTCTTTATTCTGCTTCTGCAACAACTTCTTTTACTTCAGGAATCATGCGTTTCATCATTCCTTCAATACCTGCTTTCAAGGTAATCATAGAAGATGGGCAACCTGAACAAGAACCTTGTAACATTAGATTTACTATACCATCGTTGTAGCTTTTGAATTGGATAGCACCTCCATCCATTTCAACAGCGGGCTTTACGTAATTCTCTAGTAACTCTTTTACACGCTTTACAATGTCATCATCGTCTGCACTTACTGTATTGCTGGCTTCTTGTTTTACTTTAGCTACTTCCTCTTCATTCACTACTACGCCCCCGTTTTCTAAGTATTGTTTCAAAAACTCCTTAATGGTAGGAATGATATCTTGCCAATCTTCGGTATCAATCGTTTTGGTAAGTGTGATAAAATTGCTGGCAATGAACACACTTTTGATAAAAGGAAAGCTGAACAATTCCTTGGCCAATGGCGATGGGGTTGCCAGAGATTCATCTGCAAAGTCAATGCTTTTACCAGGGTACAACAATTTGTTGGCCACAAATTTCATGGTCTCTGGATTGGGAGTCATTTCTGTATAAATGCTGATGACAGGGTTGCCAGTCTTAATCATAGTATGCTATTTTATATATTCTACTGCAAATTTAAAACAATTCGTTTGGAGCAAAAGTTCAATCCTTGGGTTTAACCCATTCCCGACCCTTATTTTTCGGATATCGTAAGTTCACTCAATAAAAGCCCTCTTTTTGCGTTATTCTATTTGCGCTACTCATGATTTAGATAAGCAGCTAATACTTAGGCATATGCGAATCATTTTCATTTTGATGATTTTTATAAGCGTTTCGGGCCAATTAAGCGCTCAAAACGACCCTTTTATGCTAGGAATGACCCTTGGCGGGGGTGAAATCAATGAAAATCAACTACCTGGCAACTTAAACGAGCATTATCAATATCCTTCCGAAGAAGAGTTGGATTATTATTACCAGAAGGGATTTAGGTTAATCACTATTCCTTTTAGGTGGGAACGGGTGCAAAAAACCTTGGGTGGAGATTTGGATTATGGTGAGATTGGAGAAATTCGCAAAGTAGTTTCTTGGGCAGCCAAAAGAGATATGCAAGTCATATTGTCTATGTATAATGGTGGCAGGTATAGAAAATACGGGGTGGATTATATTGTAGGCTCTTATTCGGTTAGCAGACAGGATTTTGCTGATTGTTGGAATAAAATTGCGAACGCTTTTTCAGGGTACCCCAATATTTACGGATATAATTTAATGTCTGAACCACATGATATGCAGGCATTTGATTGGCAAACATCCGCACAATGGGCCATTAGTTCTATTCGGATGGCCGATAGAAGAAGCCGCATTATTGTGTCGGGTAATAATTACGCAGCAGCAGAAAGTTGGGCCGATTACAGCGATCAATTAAAAAATTTAAATGATCCGCAGGATAAACTGGTTTTTAATGCGCATTGTTATTTTGATAACGACTTTACAGGAAAATACCTTTTTTCATACGATCAAAATCAGGCATGGGATTCAACAGGTATTCAAAGGGCTATGCCATTTGTACAATGGTTAAAGCAAAACAATAAAAAGGGAATCATTGGACAGTTTGGGGTTCCAGATACGGATGCTCGTTGGTTAACCATCATGGACAAGTTTCTTCAATACTTAAAAGCGGAGAATGTAACCGCACAATACAGTTCTTCTGGAAAAAGATTGAGTGGAAACCCCGTTAGTACTTATCCGCTTGCGAGTATAGAGCGCCCACAAATTAAAGCCTTACAAAGTTTTTTAGTTGGTGCTGAAATGACATACAAAAAACCTGTTGAAAAGGCTGTTGAGAAAAATGAGTCAATAGTTCAATCTGAGCCCAATAATAATCTAGCAACGGTTGAAAAGACAGTTGAAGCTCCAACAGAACCCCCCACTTCATTCTTGTTTTTACCTGGCACGGTTTTATTACCACAACCCAATGGAGGATTATATAAGCCTGTTTTAAAATCAACCACTACAAGAGAAAAAACGGTGCGTGTTGCTAAATACAGGAAACCTTAAGAAACAATTCTAAGTTTAGCGTAATTCAACATGATTTTCTTTTCTCCATTTTGCGCAAAGTCAATAGTGGCTACTGGATTATGTGCAGAGCCCTCCATCGCTTTCACAATGCCAAATCCAAATTTTTGGTGTTCCACTTTTTGACCTACTTCTAAACTTGAAGTATCGCTGGGTGCAAAGTCAGCGGAAGGAATATGTGCTACTACTTTGGGTGCCAAAGGTTGAATAGGCATATATTCTGGCTTGCTACTTGCTGGTTTTTTTGATGGCGGCGGACCATATTTATTTGCAGCTTGTTGAGAGGAGTTTCCAAAACCCCTTTGAATCCTTTCGTAAGCAGAGCCCCACTCCGATCCTGCATGATTTCTTGCACCACCCCCTGCATAGGTTTTATCAATAGACTCTTCGGGCATTTCGTCGATGAATCGGCTGGGTTCATTTTGAACCAACTGACCAAAACGATACCTCGAGTTAGCATAAGTGAGCCAAAGACGTTGCTTTGCTCTGGTAACAGCAACATAAAATAATCTTCTTTCTTCTTCTAATTCTTCTCTGGTATTAATACTCATTGAATTAGGAAAAAGGGTTTCTTCAATTCCACCTACAAACACACAACCAAATTCCAATCCCTTTGCTGCATGAATGGTCATTAATTTCACTACATCATTATTCTCCTTGTCATCATCCGCATCGGTTAACAAGGTAATTTGTTGTAAATAAGATCCCAATGTTTTATCACCTAACTCTCCGTCTTCATTACTAGGACTTTCTGTCCACTCTTTTATAGAGTTGAATAATTCTTGTACGTTTTCGTATCGTGCAAGACCCTCTGTTGTTTTATCACTGAACAATTCTTTTACTAGGTTGGTATGTTTGCCTACCTGTGTGGCTACATCAAAAGCGTTTTTATCGGTTAACATGCTTTGGAAATAGCGAATCATGGTAATGAAGTTTTGTAAAGCTTCTAATGTACCAGATTTAAAACCAAATTCTCCAGCCCTGCTAACCACATTATACATTGAAATATTTTGATCATTGGCAATGATGACTAGTTTTTCAATGGTGGTCTTTCCAATTCCTCTTACCGGATAATTGATGATTCGTTTTAAAGCTTCTTCATCGTTCGTATTTACAATCAC
>JAGOGG010000115.1 GCA_017996795.1 Sediminibacterium sp.
GCACCTTTTTTCAACTCTAGCCAATACTTTTGTGTACGAAATTTTACTTTAACATGGCAACAACTGCAACAGCACCTACCACTAAATCTTGGGGTGGAGGTAAGAGTCCCTTTAACGTAGAGTACGGTAAAGTAATGATGTGGTATTTTCTCATGAGTGATGCCTTTACTTTTGGCGCATTTTTGATTTCATACGGCACCATTCGTTTTTCTACCAATGGATGGCCTGACCCCAATGAAGTATTTAAGAGTTTTCCATTTGCTCCAGAGGGCATGAATGCGCCCTTGGTGTTTGTAAGTATTATGACTTTCATCTTGATCATCAGTTCAGTAACCATGGTGTTAGCTGTACAGGCAGGTCATAATATGGATAAAAAAGGGGTAGTTAAAAATCTTATCTGGACCATTATTGGTGGTATTGCCTTTTTGTCTTGTCAGGCATGGGAGTGGAATCACTTGCACCACGAAGGTGCATGGTGGGGTAGCAATCCATTCTTAAATCATGATGGAACTGCTTCTTCAACCAATTTCACTAATTATTTCTTTACCATCACTGGTTTCCATGGATTCCACGTGTTCTCTGGGGTGATCATCAATATCATCATGCTAATCATGGCAATGACCAATAAGTTTGAAGAAAGAGGCCATTATTTGATGATTGAGAAAGCAGGATTGTACTGGCACTTTGTAGACTTAGTATGGGTATTTGTATTTACCTGTTTTTACTTGATTTAATTAACTAACTAACCGCTAATATTATTTTATGTCACATACAGCAGAGCATAACGAACATGCAGGTGGAGGTACTAAAGAAATAATCCGTATCACGGTTATTCTAACGGTACTAACTATTATTGAATTGATTATTGGATTTTGGATGATTGATATACCATTATCTAGTGTAGGGGTTAGATTGGCGCTTAAAGGCACAATCGTAATCTTAATGATGGCAAAAGCATTTTATATTGTTGCTTATTTCATGCACTTAAAGCATGAAATGAAAAACTTGATCATGACTATTGTAGTTCCATTGGCCTTGTTCATTTGGTTTATCATTGCATTTTTATATGATGGTAATTCATTCAAAAATCTACGCAATACTTACGATCCTTACTTTAAAGAGCAAAGCACTATTAAAGTAGAAAAAAAGGAGCACGGTGCAGCGGAAAAACATGAAGGTGCTAAAGAAGAAGGTAAAAAAGCTAGTCACTAGTTTTTGAACTTAAACTGAATATATTTTTCTCCTAATTGAACCATCGCTGCATTGCGATGGTTTTTTATTAATACTGATATGAAAAAGAAATCGATACTCGGATTACTTGTTGCATTGGGAATTCCGATTACTTGTTATTTAATACTAAAAACAGCTAGTCAAACAGCAGTGGTAATGCCGAGGCACTATTTACTAGATACAGTCATTAATAAAGTAGAAAATGGAAAATCTACTACCGATACCATTTGGCATACAACCAAAAATATCAAACTAAGAAACCAATTGGGTGATAGCGTTAGTTTGTACGATCCTCAAGGTAAAATTATTGTAGCAGATTTCTTTTTTACCAGTTGTAGGAGTATTTGTCCTAGGCTCACTAGAAATATGTCAACTTTACAGCAATCTTTTAAGAAAGGGGGTAATGTTCGCAACAAGATTGATACTTCTATTGTTCAATTTATATCGTTTACAGTAGACCCCGAAAACGATTCTGTGCCAGTATTAAAAAAATATGCCGATCGTTTTGGAGTGATACATGATAATTGGTGGTTTTTAACTGGGAACAAAAAAGACATTTATCAGTTTGCGTTTGAAGAATTGAAAGTTGATCAATTTAGTGAAGAGCCAGTGAGTCCTGATTTTGTTCATACCAGTCGTTTTGTTTTGATAGACCGAGCATATAAAGTAAGAGGTTATTACAATGGATTGGATAGTGTTGAAATGAAAAAATTAGCTAGAGATATTGGTTTGCTGATGTTAGAGAAGTATGGTACTAAGAAGAGTGGAATATTCAGAAAAATATTAGATCTGAGCTGGCTTTGGTTAATCATTGTAACTGCAATTATATTCTTTGTAGTGTACATGCAAGGCAGAAGAAAAATAAACGGATAAGTAATAAAAGTAAACAAGATTAAAATGCTTAAACCTAGTATTGCAAAAAATGATCGTTTAGCCAATTGGTTAATTGGAATATTTTCTCTGGTAGTATTTATAGTTGTGGTAGTTCTGGGTAAGTTTAAATTAGACGTTGCGCTAGGATTTGATGTGCATATTTTTGCCACAATTAATGCTTTTGTGAATGCTTCAATTGCACTGGTATTGGTAGCAGCTCTAGTGGCGGTAAAAAGGAAAAATTATGAATTACATAAAAAATTCATGATGACCGCTCTGGTTTTATCCATCCTTTTTTTACTGTCTTATATCGCACATCATTTATTAGCTGGGGAAGCCAAGTATGGCGATTCCAATCATGATGGCATAGTAGATGAAGCAGAAAAATTAGCTGTGGGAGCCATGCGAATAGTGTATCTGGTTATCTTAATCACCCATATTATTCTAGCAGCCATTATTTTACCTTTTATTTTATTCACTGCTTATCGTGGATTAACGAGCGAATTCCCCGCACATAAAAAGTTGGCAAGAATTACTTGGCCTTTGTGGTTTTATGTTGCAGTTACAGGACCGGTAGTTTATTTCATGATTAGCCCTTACTATAACTAGGTTCAGTACCCTAACTACTACCAAGGTCAATCAATACCCTTACTACCAGTAGTGCAGTGGGGATGGGGATCGGGCCAGCTGCAACTACTGATAAAATAAGGTATTACTGAATCGGGGGGAGTGTTCTCAAGCTTTTTTGGTTAGAATAAGCAATTCGTTCGCTTGAACTTCCGTGGCGTACCTTTTTACTCCTTGCTTGTCGGTGTAATTGCGATTGATCAATTTGCCCTCAATTACCACTTCTGTTCCTTTAACCAGGTATTTCTCGGCAATATCTGCCAGTTTACCCCATGCAACCACATTATGCCATTGAGTTTCAGTCACTTTTTCACCCTTTGCATTTTTGTAGTTTTCATTTGTAGCTACGCTTAAGTGGGCTACTTTTTTGTCTTCGCCAATTGATTTTACTTCTGGGTCTTGTCCTAAGTTCCCAATTAATTGGACTTTGTTTTTAACTGCGTTCATAACGGTTCAGTTTTATAATTTGTAAATAAAGCAGTGCGTACTGCCGTTAACTCAACAAATATGTTCAACCTATTTGTAGCAATTGCTTTTATAAACATCTGTTGGCGTTTATAAACGTTTGTAAACGATTGCTGCATTTTGACACCGTTAAAATGCGGGTAAGAATTGGTATTTCTACAGTAAGAATAAACTGCATTAGTACTATTTTGAAATTGTTTGACCCCACAATCTATTTTATGGAAATCAATCCTAAACAGTGTTTACACTGTACAAAAAAAATTGCAGGCAGAACCGATAAAAAGTTTTGTAGCAACCACTGCAGAAGTAGTTATCACAATCAATTTTATGGAGATAGAAGTAATTATATGAGAAGGGTAAATGGCTTGCTTTTAAGGAATAGAAAAATATTAGCTGATTTATTTGCCCTGCATCGAGCTGGAACTGCTGTTCCATTAAGTGAATTATATGTAAAAGGATTTAGCCCAACTCATTTTACACATCAGCAAAAAAAAGCGAAGAATCAGCTTTTTACTTACTGTTATGAATTTGGATATCAAATGACCGGGAAAGATTGCATCAAAATCATACAGCAAACTAGTATCGAATAGTTACTTTGGTAACACCCGCGTTTACCAGATCAATTTTCTTTGCAGCTTTTTTACTAAGGTCTATGATTCTTCCTTGAATAAATGGTCCTCTATCGTTTATTCTTACTTTTACCGATTGACCATTGCTTAAATTGGTCACTTTTACTTTGGTGCCAAATGGGAGTGTCTTGTGCGCTGCTGTTAATTTATTTTGTTTGAATTTTTCTCCATTACTGGTTTTTCGTCCCACATATTTATCTGCATAAAATGATGCCATTCCTGTTTCACTTCCTTTTCTAAAGCAGGAAGTGAATCCTACCGTGAAAGCGAAACCGAGCAAAAACAAAACGGGCTTTTTCATTCTCTTAAAACGAAAAAGCCCGGGAAATATTGGATATATTAAATTAAGCAAATGGCGCTTTCACCACTTTCGCTTTTACCAATGAATTTCTAATATCAATAAAAATTTCAGAATCAATGGCTGCATGAGGGGTAGCAACATAGCCCAAACCTATGGCTTTGTTTAATGATGGGGCCTGTGTACCACTGGTCACTTTTCCAATCGTATTACCAGCTGCATCTTTAATTAAGTAATCGTGGCGAGGTATACCTCTTTCTAACATTTCAAATCCTACCAGTTTGCGTTGAACACCCTCTGCTTTTAACGCTTCAATAATTGGGCGAGCAGTAAAATCTTTGGTAAACTTGGTAATCCATCCTAAGCCACCTTCTAATGGTGATGTGGTGTCGTCTATATCATTGCCATATAAGCAGTAACCCATTTCTAATCTTAGCGTATCTCTTGCACCTAACCCAATTGGTTTTAATCCTTGTGGTCCACCAATTTCAAAAATGGCGTCCCAAATTTTATCAGCTGCACCATTACTGTCTTCAAAATAAATTTCTACTCCACCAGATCCAGTATATCCAGTAGCGCTAATGAGTACATTTTCAACCCCTGCAAAATGGCCTTTTACAAAAGTGTAGTATTTCAAGTTCATGATGTCTAACTCGGTCAAGGGCTGCAAAATCTTAGTTGCATTAGGACCCTGGATAGCCAATAAACAGGTTTTTTCGCTAATATTATGCATTTCTACTTCTTTGGTATTGAACTGACTGATCCAATTCCAGTCCTTCTCAATATTTGAAGCGTTTACTACCAACATATAGGTTTTATTAGGCTCAACACAGTAAACAATTAAATCGTCTACAATACCGCCAGTAGCATTGGGTAAGCAACTATACTGAGCTTGACCTGCTACTAATTTTGAGGCATCATTGGTTGTAACTCTTTGAATAAGGTCTAACGCATTTTCTCCCTTCAAAATAAATTCACCCATATGACTTACATCAAAAACCCCTGCATTTTTTCTTACAGCAGCGTGTTCATCATTAATTCCGGTGTAACTGATGGGCATATTGTATCCTGCAAATTCCGCCATCTTGGCTCCAAGGGCAATATGTTTTTGTGTAAATGGTGTGTTTTTCATTCAGCAATTAATTAGGGTGCAAAAATAAGTGAATCAACACGAAACACCTCCAAAAAGCAAGAACCCCATCCCAAATAAGAGACGAGGTTCTTTTTCCAACCTGTGCCAACCATCTTTATGATTGTAAATTCAGTAAGGAAAATCTTCCTAGCTCTGAACCCAACTCAATAATATCAAGTGATTCGGTCATTTTTGTTTTACCAACTGGGGTAGAAATATGTGGATCAACTATTGCTACTTTTTGATAACGGTAGCGTGTAGTATCTACTGGCTTATCTAACTCTTTCTTTAAGTCTTCTGCCTCTTTCTGCTTACGCTCATATTCTTTGCGTAAATCTTCTCTGCTTTTTTTATACTCTTCTATGGCACTTTTTTCTGAGTCGCTGTCATTTTCTTCCTCATCATTTATTTCTCCAGCTTTCTTCACTCTTTCCAATCCATCTGGGGTCATGATGTATTCTTGATTATACATCCAATTTTCATATCCTTCATTACTCCACTCATCGTCCCAATCGTAATCATTGCGGCCAGAGTTGAAGCTGAAATGATTTAGTCTTCTAGATACATTTTCATCTATCTCCACTTTCTTACCAACTGGTACAAAAATGGTAACAGTAACACCTTGATTGCGGAACTTAGTTCCTTTGTTTAATTTAAAGCCACGATCTAAGTAAAGAATGCTATCGGTTTGTGTTGCACCATAATTGATTTGATTGATATTTTTTAGTGCAGCATTTTCATCTGAACCATTACTGAATTTGACATAGCTAATTCGGTATAAGGAATCAGGGCTTTTTGCAATTCGAACCCGAACATTATTTAATACCAAACTATCGTCGTCCATTCTTAATAAGCCATCCATTCTAAACCATTTGCCACTTACTACTCTTAAATTAGATTCAGCTACTTTAATGGTTAGTTTGCTACTAGTGGGCTGAACAATTTTAATTTCGCCCTTGTCTTTAGCACCTGCATCAAAGTTTTGTGCAATAGACGCAACCAATAAGATCACACTAATCCAACCCAGGGTCCATAATCCACCAAAAGTGAATCCTAAATATTTACTACCTGCGGTTGCTCCAATAATTCTGCGAACCAACCAAGTAAGTAAACCAATTGCAGGAACAAATAAGAACAAGATCAATGTTGTCCATGCTAGAAAGTTCTGCCAAAAGCCTTCTAAGAAGAAACTCTTCAAAGGAAACACACTCACACTACCTGCAATCATTCCTAATAAAGCAACCAGTATAGTGAAAGCCAAGATGCCGGCTAAGAATAAAAAGAATGCTTTGAATAATATACCAATTGCGTTGGCTAATTTATTGCCTCCTTTTTTAGAAACAGAACTGGCTTCTGAAGCAAATTGTTT
>JAGOGG010000116.1 GCA_017996795.1 Sediminibacterium sp.
TTATTGCTACTGCAGCTTTATTGGTTGCTGTACAAATGGAACCTACTGTATTGAATAATTGCATTTTTGCACACAACAGCAATGAGCAAGGTCACGCCAATATGTTGCAGTATTTAAAAGCGAAGCCCTTGCTGAATATAGGCCTCAGACTTGGGGAAGGAACAGGTGCAGCATTGGCCATCCCATTAATTGAATCGGCAGTAGCTTTTTTAAATCAAATGGCTTCATTTGAACAAGCTGGTGTAAGCACTGCGTCAGAATAATTATCTTCATTCAAATTTTTTCATGAAACACCAGTGGCTTCTCTTTAAAACAGCGTTGATGTTTTTTACTCGCATACCTGTGGGTAATCTTCCATTTAAACAAGCGCACTTGCAAGCTTCAGCCCGCTATTTTAGTTGGGTAGGCATTGTAGTTGGAATAGTAGGTGCGATTGTATTGGTATTGGCCGATCTGCTTTTTTCTCCTGCACTAACTGTTTTGTTTTCAATGATTATCACTATTTTATTAACAGGTTCATTTCATGAGGATGGATTTGCAGATTGTTGCGATGCTTTTGGCGGAGGATGGACCAAAGAAAAAATATTGACCATCATGAAAGACAGTCGTCTAGGCACTTACGGGGTAGTTGGATTAATCTTGATCCTGTCTTTAAAATTTTTGTTACTATTAGAATTAATGCAATTTTTTCCCATTGAATTGGTTGCAGTCGCTTTAATAGCAGCTCATGCCAATAGTCGATTTTGGGCTACCACTATCATGCAAAAACTACCCTATGTTCAAGACATCGATACCAGTAAATCAAAACCTTTGGCAGATCGAATACTAACCAAAGCAGAAATGGGCATACTGGCCTTGGGTTCTTTAATTCCCCTTACCCTTGTTTATATTTTAATCTATAGCCCAATTGATCAACTAGATTCTTTACTATTTAGTTATGGGTTCGCCAGCTGGTTATTCTTTTTTATTCTTTGGGTTCAAGTTCCAGCTTACTTGGTTCAGATATTTGCAGGTAATTATTTTATGAAATGGATTGGCGGATATACTGGAGATTGTTTGGGGGCCACACAACAGGTTTGTGAAATTGCATTTTATTTAGGATGTTTACTCTTATGGAAATTTATTTAATTAGACATACCACCCCTAAAGTAGAAAAAGGTATCTGCTACGGACAGGCCGATTTAGATATTACCGAAACTTTTTTAGAAGAAGTAGAAGCCATTAAACCTCATTTGCCTTCTGATGAAATAAAAGTATATAGTAGTCCATTGCAACGTTGCAAAAAACTGGCAGATGCTTTATTTGACGGATTAGTAATTGATGTTCATGATGATTTAATGGAACTCAATTGTGGCCAATGGGAATTACTTCCTTGGAATGATATACCAAAAGAAGAGATACAACCTTGGATGGATGATTTTGTAAACGTGCCAGTTCCTAAAGGAGAGAGTTATGTAGACTTACACAATAGAGTGGTAAATCGCTTTAATGAAATTGTTTCCAAGCAAGAATCCGCAGTAATTGTTGCACATGGTGGTGTTCTTAGAAGTATCCTGTCTCATATTACTTCTACCCCATTAAAAGAATCCTTTGACGCTTTTACTTTACACTATGGTTGTGTGGTAAAAATTAAAGTAACAGAAGATAAAATGACCCATGAATTGCTCTATAATTACTCTAGACAAGGCAAAGAATGGCATAGACCAACTGTTTAGAAAAATGGTATCTTTAAAAAAACAAGCGCATGGAATTTCAAGTAGATCAACTGCTGACAGTTACATTTACCCTTTTTGCGGTAATTGATATTGTAGGGTCTATTCCCTTGCTAATTTCATTAAAAGAAAAAATGGGCGGAGGTATTCGTTCTCTTCAAGTGACATTGATTTCTGGTGCCTTAATGATTTTGTTTTTATTTGCTGGTAAACCCTTTTTAAAAATTCTTGGATTAGATATTCGGTCTTTCGCCGTTGGAGGTTCAATTGTCATTTTTTTACTAGGCCTTGAAATGGTTTTAGGACACGAGATTTTTAAAGGCGACAACAATGCAAAAAGTGGAAGTGTAGTACCCATTGCTTTTCCCATTATTGCGGGGTCTGGTACCCTTACCACCATCATGTCGTTAAAAGCCAACTTTGATGAAATGTATATCCTATTTGGTATACTGATTAATCTGGTGGTTGTTTACATTACTTTAAGATTACTCAAAGTAATTGAACGAGCACTAGGCGAATCAGGATTACTAGCCGTTAGAAAATTCTTTGGCGTAATCCTGATTGCTATTGCTGTTAAAATATTTAGTACCAA
Source organism: Sediminibacterium sp. (assembly GCA_017996795.1). Lineage (GTDB taxonomy): Bacteria > Bacteroidota > Bacteroidia > Chitinophagales > Chitinophagaceae > Sediminibacterium. The sequence goes on from JAGOGG010000116.1 coordinate 2,305, forward strand.
TATTGCAGCATTTGGTAAGTAGGGGTCTATTTACCAAAGGATGGTATACAACGCAGCAATAATTCCAAATAGTATTAATACACCTACCACAAATGCTGGATGCAATTTGAACATGCTTCTATCTACTTCTAGTCCATTGGTTTGAACCCCTTTTCTAATATCGTTCATGCTAATAAAATACATTCCTACTAAACAAATCAAGAATACAATTCCCATTCTATCTAGGAATGGAATTTCAAAAACGCCCGAAGCATTTGCTACTGCATATCCTGAAGAAGCCAACCAAGAGAGGTCTACATAATTGGGCATGAATTTAAATATAATGGATAGCACAAACCCACCAATCGTTGCAAACAATGCAGCATTTGAACTGGTTTTCTTCCAGAAGAATCCTAAGAAGAACATCGCAAATACACCCGGTGATACAAAGCCAGTATATTCCTGAATATATTGGAATCCACCTTTTTTATCAATGCCCATAAATGGTGCTACAATCATTGCTAATATCATTGCAGCAACAATGGAAATTCTTCCAATATTCACCATTTTTTGTTCTCCTGCTGCTGTGTTGATTTTCTTTTTGTAAATATCTAAAGTGAATATAGTTGCAATACTATTGGCTTTTCCTGCTAATGAAGCAACTACTGCTGCAGTGAGTGCAGCAAAAGAAAGCCCCTTTAATCCCACCGGTAATAAATTTAATAATACCGGATAAGCGCGGTCGGGGTTTACTTCTCCATCTTGTAATAACTCTGTTTGAAAATAGCCTTGCTGGTGCATTACATAAGCAGCAATACCTGGTAACACTACTATTACAGGCATGATTAATTTTAAAAATCCTGCAAATAATAATCCATTGCGGGCCGTTTTTAAATCGGCTCCTAATGCACGCTGTGTGATGTATTGATTACATCCCCAATAATTTAAATTGGCAATCCATAATCCTCCAATTAATACAGTGAGGCCTGGTAAGTCGGTAAAGCTTGGATTATCCGGCTTTAAGATCATATGAAAATGGTCGTCTGCTTTTTCTCTTAATACTGCTAAGCCATTGAGTATTCCACTTGTTCCGTTTTGCTCTGCTACCAAGTTCAATGCAATATAGGTAGCTGCCAATCCACCTAAGATTAAAAAGAATACTTGTATTACATCGGTGTATCCAATTACTTTCATTCCGCCCAATGTAATGAGTACTGCAAAAAATCCGAGTGCCAACATACAAACAGTGAAAGAGATTCCTGAAATACTACTAATGGCCAGTGCGCCTAAGAATAGAATAGAAGTAAGGTTTACGAATACGTATAATAATAACCAGAATACGGCCATAATCATTGCTACGGTATCGTTGTAACGTACCTGCAAAAACTGCGGCATCGTGAATATTTTGTTTTTCAAATAAACTGGCATAAAGAAAATAGCCACTACTATTAATGTTACCGATGCCATCCATTCGTAACTAGCGATGGCCAATCCCATTTTAAAACCACTTCCACTCATGCCTATGAACTGCTCCGTTGAAATATTAGAAGCAATTAATGATGCCCCAATGGCCCACCAGGTTAATGACCCTTCTGCTAAGAAATAGTCTTTTGAACTGGCTTCTTTTGCTTTCTTTCTTCGGTAAACCCAAATACCATATCCAGCAACTAGAATAAAATAGAATAGAAATACCAAGTAATCGGTTCGGTGCAATGCATTCATACAGCGTAGTTATAATCGTTTTAAACTGTTGTAAGCTATACAATTATCAAATGCGGTTTAGTTTATTGTGGGGGATTTTTTTATCATTTGTAGGGGGTGAGTGTGTCTGGCTAGGGAAGTTTAATTGAGACTAATGCTATTTCAAAGCAAAAATCAACTCCAATTGTTCAATTATTTCTTCTAATGATATATTAGCTGCCCCTTGTGCTTTCAATAATAATTTAAGATCAGGATTTTCTAACCTGATTATGCTGATGTATTCTTTTAGTTCTTGTTTTATCGTATCTGGTATTAATACTACATTATTGGGTAATAAAGTAGCTATTAAACGAATAACATCATTTTTGTGTTTTGCTATTTCTTCAGACTTCACTTCTTGCCCTTCAGCTTTTCGTTTACTATTATTTAAGAAAGCTCTTACTTTCAAACAAATCAATGCATATTCATTTGCAATATGAAGTCCATTGATAAGTTGAGTATTGGTTAATGCAAATTGGTAATATTCATCATCCAAAAGTATTGCTGATAAGCTAGATACCTCTTCGCCAGTGGGGATATCGGTTAGATGCATACCTTCCACTTCTTTTATTAAATCTGGCTTCCGGCAAAATAATTCAATCATTTTAGGAAATCCTTCTGCTTGCGGTTTTATGAATCTGTAAAACTGTTTCTTATCACCAACTTGTGAGATTGTATATTCACCGTCGTTTATAAATTGCCAAAAATGGTTTACAAATTCATCCGATAGTGCTTCAAAATGTTGAATAAATAAATCTAATCCAACTACCATTCTATCTCATTTATAAGATCTTGCAATGCCCCTTTAACTCTTTCATCTTCATCACTTTTCAGTGATAAATAAAGTGATAATTTATCTACAGTTTTACTATTAGAGAGTATTGCTGGATTATATAACCATACTTCAATTCTGTTTTCTCCGTATTTTTTATTTAAGTATTTTAAAGCTCCTGATTCTTTTATAGAACGAAATTCATCTTTTCCTATTACATAGGTTCGTTGGTTAGTTTCTGATAACATGGTGAAATTTGATAAAGCAGTATCGCCACCAATTCTATTTTCAATATTATTCAGATTTTCATCTGTGAACCAAACTTCACGAATAGGTGAACAAAGTATAGGCAAAATGCTTTCCCATAAAGCTTTTCCTTGTTTTTTTAATCTGATCAATTTTTCTTTCTTCCCTTCTACAACTACTATTTTAAACCGAAGTAATTCCTTGATTATACGAGAGACAGTCATTGTTGAGTACCCGACTTTTTTTGCTATTTCTTGAAATGATATATTTTCTAGAGAAGCCACTTCTAAATGGTATAAAATAACACATTGAGCTGGGGGCGTTAAATATTTTGAGGTCGATTCATTTGTATTGTCATAAGCTTGATTTGACTCATTTAATTGCAAGAGTAATTCAGGTACAAATATTTGTCTATTGGGTTGAACAAATGAAATCTTCCTTTCTATTAATCTTTTCTTTTGCCAACTTTCTATCTCTTGAAAAACATAAACAATTGGAAATCCTAAAAGCTGCCTAAGATGTTGTCCTTGCTTTTTTAATTGATCTGGAGTAAAATGCATCCCAGATTTAACTTTTACCCATATAACTCTTTGTTCAAATATAGAACCATTAAACAAATCATAATTACCCTTAAGATATAACGGGAGTTGAGCCAACTCAATTTTACTAAGTGGCGAAATTTGAGCTGCTAAACCAAAATGCTCTTTAAGATATATGCTAATTTCATCCATTGAAATACAATACTAACAAAATATTTGCACACTAACAAAATGTATGTTAGCGTGCAAATAAAACAATTAATATATTGATTTCCAATTATTAATGATGGTTTATTATCCGTATTCGCCAAGATTGGCGGTCTCGCTTTGCTCGGCCATGATTGTCAGCCTGCGGCTGACTTCCTCCCGTATTGAACTTACTCAAACCCTTTACGGCAACCTTCGGTTGCTTAGTCTGTTCCATTTTCATCAGCTTACTGGAAAATCCACGTGTCAATTAATTTGACAGCCGCTCTGAAATTAATAAAAGTTCTTAATTCAAATCTTGTTTACAATTTAAGGCTCATTGAAATTGAAATTCCAACGCGTCCGAATTTATTAATCCCATGTTCTTTGATGGCCAAGTTCACCAATCCATGCCTCAATTATTTTGTAAGCTTCATCTAAATCTCTTTCAAGGTCAACTGCATTAGTTTCTTTTTTCCAAGTCTTCTTATTTTTCGACCTGAATATTCTTTTGTCATTGTCGTCAACCCAGAAAAGTTGAATTTCAAATTTTGAATGACCTTCCGACACTATTGATATATTATAAGTAGCCCCTTCGTTGTCAACGATTGGAATCAATCTTACATCTTCGTCAAAGTGGCGTTTATAGACAGTCAGTCCATATTTTTTTAGCCATATTTCCAAAGTAGAATCAATTTCCGCAAATGGTTCTGAAATATTCAATTTGTAATTTATTTGGTGTCAACTGCCTTGCCGCTAACGTTTATGAAAGTATCCGACTAGCCCTTTTAAATTAGCCCTTTGATATTGATCATTGGGCTTGTCGGTATACTTTGTGTTGACCGACATTGTTC
>JAGOGG010000011.1 GCA_017996795.1 Sediminibacterium sp.
TTTCATGCTGGTAGGAATACCTGCCGCACGTGCAAGGCCATTCCCTGAGCCTACAGGTATAATCCCAAATTGAACCCCTGTATCTCTTAATGCGCCAGTCACTTGATTTACTGTACCGTCTCCACCCAAAATAACGATATCAGTAAAATGTTCTTTTACAATATGTTCTCTTAGGAACTCATAGTCTCCTGCCGCATTGGTATGAAATACGCGGTATTCAATATCTTTTGCAGCGGTTACTTTTTCAACCAGTTCTCTGATTTTATCTTTTTTTGATGTACCAGAAATGGGGTTGATTAAATAAATAATTTTTCTTGTCATGGAATTCGTTCCTCGGTATTACTACCATTTCATTAATGCACTAGCCCAAGTAAACCCACTGCCAAAAGCAGCCAAGCATACTAGGTCTCCTTCTTTGATCATTCCTTTTTCCCAAGCTTCACAAAGTGCTATCGGAATAGATGCAGCTGTTGTGTTACCGTAGTTCATGATATTATTATATACTTGGTGGTCTTGTAATTTTAATTTCTGTTGTACAAATTGACTGATACGCAAATTAGCTTGGTGTGGAATCAGCATATTAATATCTGTAGACTGGTATCCGTTCTTAGTCAATGATTCCATAATCACTTCTGGAAATTTCACTACTGCTTTTTTAAATACAGCAGGGCCATCCATGTAAGGGAAATTTTGTGCGTTGTCAATCATTTGGTGACTCATGAACATTTGAGAAATTTCTGCCTCGTCAAAGCTCGCATAGTCTTTGGTTCCCCAATGATTGGCGTGCGAACCAGGATTGTACATCGCTAAAATTTCTGCCGATTCTCCATCACTATGTAAATGTGTACTTAAAATTCCCTGCCCTTCTTTTTCGGTGGGTTGTAATACTACCGCACCAGCTCCATCTCCAAATATGACCGATACATTTCTTCCTCTAGTAGAAAAATCTAAACCAAATGAATGCTTTTCACTACCGATTACTAATATGTTTTTATACATACCAGTTTTTATAAATTGATCCGCAATGCTGATGGCATATACAAATCCACTACATTGATTTCTTACATCTAATGCGCCAATTTCTTTCATCTTCATGGCTCTCTGCACCAGTACACCGCAACCTGGAAAATAATAATCTGGTGAAAGGGTTGCAAAAATGATAAAATCGATGTCTTGTGCAGTGATGCCTGCTCTTTCAATTGCAATTTTCGCAGCTTCTACTCCCATTGTAGTAGTAGTTTCTTCGGTTCTATGTGCGTACCTACGTTCTTTGATGCCTGTTCTTTCTTGGATCCAATCATCGTTGGTTTCCATGTATTTAGTCAAATCGTTATTCGTAACCACATTAGCAGGTACATACATGCCGATTCCGGCAATTTTACTCAATGGCATATGCAAGCAAATTTGAAAGTTAAAGTTAATGAATCTTTACGGTAGGTCTGTGAAGGATCAGTTAATGCTGTTGATTGGTTTTAACTGAAGCACGTTTTGTAAAAATTGTGCAGTTTCTTTTTGTACCGTAATAATATCTTTTGATTGAATAGGAGATGCCATCACATGATTTGCTGAATTAGGAACAGGAATCATTTTTTTCTTTTCTTCAGCTGTGTTTATTTGTAAAAACATCGCTTTCATTGCAGCTACACTTACTACAGGGTCTTGTTCTTGTTCATTTTTATAATAATACAATACCAATACTGGTTGCTCCACTTTAGCAAAATTTTCTTGGCTCATAGTGGTCTCTAACAATTCCTCCAATTGCACTGTTGCTTCTAATCGATACTTGGTATTCCAGTATTGTTGATAGAGTGGGTTGTCTTTGGTGACCCCCATATAGTTAGAACCTTTTACTAACCGCGCAATCTGTAATCCCCATGGATTATTCAATAGCCAAGCATTGGGGTCTTTAATGGCAATATTGGGAGAATACAAAACCAATCCAGCAATCTCTGGATACATCGCTGCCAATTGTAACGCAAGGGTGCCTCCAGTTGAAGTGCCCATCAAAATCACTTTTTCACCCAATTGTTTACCAATGGCATAAGCTTGTTTTGCAGATTCAAATAAACTTTCAGCCGTCATATTGATCAATGCATCAGTGGTATCTATGCCATGTTCAGATAAACGAGCTAAATATAAATTGCATCCAAATTCTTTTGCAATATTTTGATGCACTGGATTGCCCTCTTCTTGGCTGGCACTAAATCCATGCAAGTAAACAATCGCAAAAGGTGTTTTTTGTTTTGCACTATCGTTGGCCCAAACAATTCTTGCTTCATTATTGGGCCTTGTATGATGTTTTTTTTCGTTTAGGTCGATGGTAGCCTCCAATTCAGCAGGGTTGCTGGGAATTGAGGGTAGTGCTGCAGTATAAACAGGAGTAGCGGGATGTGGTCCAGCAAAATAAACAAGACCTAACACCAAAAAAATACCAATTAACCATTTAAATATGCGCATAAACTCAAATTAAATATTTTTAAGAGACCAAGCCCAGGCCATCAGCAAAGGTTGTAATACCAATAGTCGAATCCATCCAATCATTGGAGTCATTTGAAAAGCACCTATTTTAAAGTTTCCCAATTGAATCATATAAATATGTGCCGGAATAAAGGCAATCAACATGGTTATAATCCCATAAATAGCCCAATTTCTGGTTGCGGAAAAGCATAAACCAATGGCCAAAACAATTTCAACTATTCCTGCCATTATATTTAAAATAGGGGCCCATTTAGCTAGATATGGTGGGAATAATGGGGTATAAAAGCTTGGATTGACAAAATGATAGCTCCCCGCAAAGAGGTAAAACACCACCATTACTATCAATAAAATCAATTTCATTGGCCTATCGTTCAAATAAAATTAGGGTTTATTGTGCATCCCCCATAGGATAGTTAACACAATAATGACCCTTATTTACTTGCTGCCCCACGTTAAAGCCGTACCTTTGCCGCTCAAATAAACAGTATGAATCATCTAATTGATTGATACTGAGTCAAATACACAATAATGGAAATAAGAAACATTGCCATCATCGCACACGTTGACCATGGCAAAACAACTTTAGTAGACCGTATTTTAGGTGCCACTAAAGTATTTAGAGACAACCAGGATGCTGGTGAGTTAATTATGGACAGCAACGATTTAGAAAGAGAGCGTGGAATCACCATCTTTAGTAAAAACGCAGCCGTTACCTATAAAGACTATAAAATCAATGTAATTGATACTCCAGGCCACAGTGATTTTGGTGGTGAAGTAGAGCGCGTATTGAAAATGGCGGATGGAGTTATTTTATTGGTAGATGCTTTTGAAGGACCAATGCCTCAAACTCGTTTTGTATTGCAGAAAGCATTGCAATTAAACTTGCATCCTATTGTGGTGATTAATAAAGTAGATAAGCCCAACTGTAGACCAGACGAGGTACACGATGCGGTTTTTGAATTATTCTTCAACTTAGATGCAACAGAAGAGCAATTAAATTTCCCTACTTTTTATGGTAGTGGAAAGAATGGTTGGTTCAATGATAGCTTAACACAAACAGAAGATATTTTCCCTTTAATGGATGGTATCATCAAATATGTACCAGCTCCTAAAGTAAATGAAGGAACCCTTCAATTACAAATTACTTCACTAGACTATTCTTCATTCTTAGGAAGAATTGCCATTGGTAAAGTAACAAGGGGTTCTATTAAAGAAGGACAACAAATTGCATTGGTTCAAGCAGATGGTACTTTCAAGAAAATGAAAGTAAAAGAACTATATGTATTTGAAGGAATGGGTAAACGTAAGGTAACAGAAGTATTATCTGGAGATCTTTGCGCAGTTGTAGGATTAGAAGAATTCAATATTGGAGACACTATTGCAGATATTGAAAACCCAGAAGGTTTGCCCATCATTAGTGTGGATGAACCTACCATGAGTATGACATTCAGCATTAACAACTCTCCATTCTTTGGTAGAGATGGTAAGTTTGTTACCTCTCGTCACTTGCGTGATCGTTTGATGAAAGAGACCGAAAAGAACTTAGCATTAAGAGTAGAGGATACTGACAGTGCAGATAGTTTCTTAGTATTTGGTAGAGGTATTTTACACTTAGGCGTATTGGTAGAAACCATGCGTAGAGAAGGATATGAGTTAACAGTAGGTAATCCACAGGTATTGGTTAAAACCATTGATGGTAAAAAACACGAGCCTTATGAGAACCTAGTGGTAGATGTTCCATCCGAATACAGTGGTAAAGTAATTGACTTAGTAACCCAACGTAAGGGCGAAATGCAAATCATGGAATCGAAGGGCGAAATGCAACACTTGGAGTTTGAAATTCCTTCAAGAGGATTGATTGGTCTTAGATCTCAGATGTTAACCGGTACAGCAGGTGAAGCAGTAATGGCACACCGTTTTATCGATTATAAACCATGGAAAGGACCAATTCCTGGAAGAAGCAATGGTGTATTAATTGCGAAGTTCCAAGGCGTAACTACTGCTTATTCAATTGATAAATTACAGGATCGTGGTAGTTTCTTTGTAGATCCAGGAGATGAAGTATATGTAGGTCAAATTATTGCTGAGCACATTAAGCCAGGAGACTTAAATGTGAATGCAGTGGAAATGAAAAAACTAACGAACCACCGTGCAAGCGGAAGCGATGATGCAGTTAGAATTGTTCCAAAATTACAGTTCACATTAGAAGAGTGTATGGAATATATTCAGCAAGATGAGTGTATTGAAGTAACACCTAAGAATATTCGTATGCGTAAATCTATTTTAGATGAGAACGAACGTTCTAAAGTTTCTAAGAGCATGAAGTCTGAAGCAGTAGGTTAATACCTATTGTTATTAAAATAAAAAGAGGCACTCAAACGAGTGCCTCTTTTGTTTGTAAAAAGGTTTAATTAATTCTTGCTGATTACAGCGTTTTCAAAGCTGATGGTTTCAAAGCTTATATTGTACTGCTCAGATTTCTTAGATTTTACTTCTTCAATTACAAAAGACAATTTGCTTGATTCGTCTTTAGGAAATTTAAAAGTTTTGCTGAAATCTTTGTCAGCATAATTGCCTTTGAAAATCATTTCATTGTTGGCATCTTTGATGATTAGGTTAAATGATGCACCACTTGGGTTGTTGAATTTAACCTGAATCGTGTGTAATTGATTTTTATCAATACCACTGTACTTTACTTCTGCATTGCTTTTAGTAGATATATCATAAGCTCTTACAGGAGATACAGACGCATTGGCAGATAAAAACATCAATGAAGACACTACAGATCCAAAAACGATTCTCTTAACACTGGTAACGATTGTTTGCTTTTTCATACTTTTCAAATTTTACTGTGAGTAAATAGATTCTTCTCAAATGGCAACAGCAAACGAAAAAGCTTAGTGTACACTATACACATTAATACCCCAATGAATAAAAGGTAACCCAATGATTATTTAACTGGCTTGTTCAAAGTCTCCCAAAGCAGGTCTTTCAGCTCAGTTAAGCCCTTGTTGGTGACTGAGGAAATGAATATATGGGGAATATTAGCGGGTAATTCTTTACTGATGGCTGCTTTTAATTCTTCATCGAGCATATCACTTTTACTGATTGCAATGATGAAATCTTTCTGCAACATGTCTTCATTATAATTTCTCAATTCCTGGCGTAAAATCTCAAACTCTTTGCCATGATCATCACTATCGGCAGGAATCAAAAATAATAAAACAGAGTTACGCTCAATATGTCTCAAGAAACGATGTCCCAATCCTTTTCCTTCGGCAGCACCTTCAATAATACCTGGTAAATCGGCAATACAAAATGATTTGGAATCACGGTATTCAACCATACCTAATTGCGGAGTCAGTGTTGTAAAAGCGTAATTGGCAATCTTAGGTTTAGCAGCTGTTATAGACGACAACAAAGTAGATTTTCCTGCATTCGGAAATCCCACCAAACCCACGTCTGCCAATACTTTTAGCTCAATATTTTTCCAGCCTTCTATACCAGGTTCTCCTGGTTGTGCATGGTCGGGTGCTTGGTTGGTTGGGGTAGCAAAATTGGCATTGCCTAGCCCGCCTCTTCCACCGCGCATCCAAATATATTCTTGTCCGTCTTCTAAAATTTCTGCTTCAATTTTTCCAGTTTCTTCGTCTCTTGCAACAGTTCCTAATGGAACATCTATGATAATATCTTTTCCATCTCTTCCAGTACAATTGTCTTTGCTGCCGTTTTCTCCGTGCTCGGCTAAAACGTTTTTGAAATACCTCAAGTGCAATAAGGTCCAAAGATTACTATTTCCCCTTAAGATAATATGACCACCACGGCCTCCATCACCTCCATCAGGTCCACCCATTGCAGTTAATTTATTGCGCATAAAATGCCTAACACCTGCGCCACCGTGACCACTGCGGGCAAAAATTCTGATATAATCTATGAAGTTATTCCTTTCCGACACTTGAATGATTTAGATACAAAGATACAACATTGCAATTTGTGCTACTTTTTCAGTGCATTCCAAGTTGTATAAAGTGTTTCTTGTTGGGGGCGATCTGCGGGGATACTTCTTAATGGCTCACATGCCTCAAACTGTGCGTGCATCTCTTTGGGAAGTTGCTGGTATAATTGAGTACCCTTGGTTTTCCAAGCAATCATTTCATCAGATACTTGCTTTATTATTTTTGCAGGATTTCCAGCCACCAATGAGCGTGCAGGAATAATTTCATCGGCCTTAATAAAACTCATGGCACCAACAATGCATTCATCTTCTAGCACTACATTGTCCATGATAACGGCGTTCATGCCTACCAAGCAATTGCGACCAATGGTAGCTCCGTGAATCACTGCACCATGCCCAATATGCGCATGCTCTTTTAATAAAACAGTCGTCCCCGGAAACATATGTAGGGTACAATTCTCTTGCACATTACAACCATCTTCAATAATGATGGCACCCCAATCACCCCTAATAGCTGCACCTGGTCCTATGTAAACATTTTTTCCAATAATCACATTGCCTGTTACAGCAGCTTGAGGATGTACAAACGAGCTTTCGTGTACTACCGGTATAAATCCCTTAAATGAATAAATCATATGGATGCTTTTACCACTGGTTTGCCTGTTCTAAAACAGTTGCCTTTAAAAATAGACACCAATTGTTCGTGTTGATTCAAAATGGTGATTTGATACAAGCCTGTTGATCTACCATTGTGCAATTCTTTGGCTTCTGCAATCAAAGTATCACCCACATGCACGGGCTTTAAAAAATTAATTGAGGTATCTAATGCAACCGATAAATTATTTCTGTTGTTGCAAGCAAAAGCAAATGCACTATCCGAAAATGCAAAAGCAATGCCCCCATGCACTATGCCTAATCCATTCATCATCTCTGGTCTTACTTGCATTTTGATTTTGCTGTACCCTTCTTGAATGGCTAATACTTCAATACCCAACCACTGAGAAAACAAATCTGCTTTCATTATTTCATCAACAATATGCTGTGGTGTCATGATGTGTAATTTTTAAGGTTATTGTCCTTTATATTGTGGCGCTCGCTTGGCTAAAAATGCATCTACCCCTTCTTTAAAGTCTGCAGTGGCTGCTGCTTTTTGTTGTAATTCATCTTCTAATGCCAATTGCGTAGTGATATCATTGGTAGCAGAAGCATTCAATGCTTGTTTAATAAAGCCTAATGCTTTGGTAGGCATTTGCGCCAACTGCAATGCTATTTTTTTACTTTCTGTTTCAAAAATTTCATCTTCAAATACCTTGTACAACATACCCATATGCAATGCCTCTGCTGCAGAAACTTTATCGCCCAGCATCATGAGTGCGCTTGCTCTTTGAATTCCAATTAATCTGGGTAAAGTAAATGTTCCACCACTATCAGGAATCAATCCAATTTTTGAAAATGCTTGAATAAACGAAGCAGAAGATTTACTCACGACTACATCGCAAGCAAAAGCAATATTGGCACCTGCACCTGCAGCAACACCATTAACTGCTCCAACAATAGGCTTAGCAATATCTCTAAGGCCTTGAACAATTGGATTATAATGTTCACTTAAAATGCGCTGCATCCCTGGACCTTCTGGATCTACTACTTCTGCCAAGTCTTGTCCTGCACAAAATCCTTTTCCTGCACCAGTTAAATAAATGGCTCTGATTGAATCATCTGTTGCACATTGGTCTAAAATAGTTTGCAGTTGCAAAGCCATGATTCTGTTAAAAGAATTCAATTTATCAGGTCTGTTCATAGTAATAAAAGCAACACCTGATTCAATCGTAAATAATATTGACTCCATAAAAATGAATTAATGACATTTAAAATAATCGAAGGGTTCTTTACACTCTTCGCATTTGTATAAAGCCTTGCAAGCAGTACTTCCAAATTGTGATACTAATACAGTATGAGTAGAATTGCATTGTGGACAAGGCACTATTAAATTGTCTAAATAAGCTTGGTCAAAACTTTTTCCCATAGGGGGAGCAATGCCGTAGGCTTTTAGTTGCTGCTTCCCATTTTCGGTCATCCAATCTGTTGTCCATGCAGGAGATAAAACAGTTTGAATGATGGTTTGGTATCCTTCAGCATTCAATGCCATTTTGATATGCATGGATATCATATCCATGGCTGGGCAACCTGTGTAAGTGGGTGTGATGGTAACGGTTACTTGCTGCTCTTCTACTGCAACAGCCCTGATCACCCCTAAATCTACCACTGATAATACAGGCACTTCTGGATCTTTAACAGTTTCCAGAATTTTCCAGATGGCATTAGTGGCAATTGAATTGTTTACCATTCGCTGTTGGGGTATGCCCTTTGTAAGTATTGCATTTCTGCCAAAATATATCCAAGGTGTTCTGTATGCATTCCTTCGGCCCCCCCTTTTTGTACAAATGTTTTTGAGAGAATGCTTAGTCCTGCCTCTTCAAAAACGGCTGAAACTTTTTTGTTCCATGCAGTTTGAATATCGGCATAATTTATACAAGCCGCTGTTGCAAATTCGGGTTGAATAAAAAGTTCGCCTGTGTAGGCCCATATACTTTCGATGGCTATTTGCATTCTTTGCTTACTCTCTTCTGTTCCATCACCCAATCTGAGTACCCAATCCTGATTCCATTTTACATGGTAGTTCATTTCTTTAATGGATTTTTCTGCAATGGCTGCAACCTGTGCATCTGAATGTTGTAATAGTTGTGTATACAATTGCAATTGAAATACACTGAGTATAAATAATCGTAGAGTGGTTTGTGCCCAATCTCCATTCGGTATTTCGGTAATGAGTAAATTCTTGAACTCGCGCACATCTCTCAAATAAGCCAAACTATCTTCGGTTGCTGGTAAAACAAGATCATTTCCAGTTTGGGTAGCGCCAAAGCTTGTTGGTTCTTGGTTGATTAATACAGCAGCATGCTGATAAAAATTTCTTGCTTGGCCAATATAGTCTAGTGCAATATTGGTGATAGCAATATCTTGTTCTAAAATAGGTCCATGACCACACCATTCACTATTGCGGTGTCCAATAATCAGTGCATTATCTGCTAAATGAAGTAAAAAATCAATCTCGTTTTTCATAGTCGCCATTACATGTATTTTACTTCCTCAGGTAAATCATAAAAAGTGGGATGTCTATAAGCTTTATCATTCGCTGGATCATATAGCGCACCAGCTTCATCAGGATTGCTCGCATGAATATATTTGCTTTCTACCACCCAAATGCTTACACCTTCCATTCTTCTGGTGTATACATCTCTGGCGTTTTCAATAGCCATTGCTGCATCTGCAGCATGTAAGCTTCCAGCATGCTTATGATCTAAACCTTGTTTACTTCTGATAAACACTTCCCACAAGGGCCATTCAGCAGCATTGTTTTGATTGGTAGAAATATCGGCAGCTCCGTTTTTGCTTTCGCCGTAATCGCCGTAATAGAGTTTATTTATATGAAAGCTCATGCTGATTTGTTTAATGATTAAAACCGCTCTTAAAAAACTTTTTTGTGTAATCTTAAGCAGCAGCTTGTTGTTTTTGTTTTGCTTTTTTATTGGCATAAGCTAGTGCAGCATCTCTTACCCATGCACCTTCTTCCCATGCTTTTTTACGTGCATCCAAGCGTTCCTTATTGCATGGTCCATTGCCTTGTACCACTTGCCAAAACTCATCCCAGTTAATTGGTCCAAAATCGTAATGGCCTCTTTCTTCGTTCCATTTTAAATTATTATCTGGTAGCGTAAAGCCCAATACTTTTACTTGTTCAGCACAAACGTCCACAAATTTTTGTCTGAGTTCGTCGTTGCTGAATCGTTTGATTTTCCATTGCATACTTTGAATGCTGTTTGGGCTTTCATCATCTTTAGGACCAAACATCATTAAGCTGGGCCACCACCATCTGTTGATGGCATCTTGTGCCATTTTACGTTGTGCTTCCGTACCCTTACTTAATACATAGAGTATCTCAAATCCTTGGCGTTGATGAAAACTTTCTTCTTTACAAACGCGTACCATGGCTCTTGCATAAGGTCCAAAACTGCTTCTGCATAATGGTACTTGGTTCATAATGGCTGCGCCATCTACCAACCAACCTACTACACCCATATCTGCCCAACTGAGGGTGGGGTAATTAAAAATGGATGAGTATTTTGCTTTACCTGTATGCAATTGATCATACATCTGATCTCTACTGATACCAAGGGTTTCAGCAGCACTATATAAGTATAAACCATGCCCCGCTTCGTCTTGAACTTTTGCTAATAAAATGGCTTTTCTGCGCAATGATGGGGCGCGGGTTATCCAATTACCTTCTGGTAACATGCCAATGATTTCACTATGCGCATGTTGGCTAATCTGTCTGATTAATGTTTGCCTGTATTTCTCTGGCATCCAGTCTTTTGGCTCAATTCTTACTTCACGGTCAATTTTGTCTTGAAAGATTTTCTCTAAATCCTTTTCCATAAATTGGTTATTTAACATCAAAATCAATTAATACATTTTCAGTTCGAGGATGAGACTGACAGGTTAAAATAAAACCATGTTCAATTTCTTCCTGTTCTAATCCATAATTCACATCCATATCCACTTCTCCTTCTATTAATTTAGCTTTGCAAGTGCAGCACACACCACCTTTGCAAGCAAATGGCAAGTCGGCTCCATGTTTTAATGCAGCATCTAAAATACTTTCTCCTTCAAACCCTAAATCAAATTGAAATGTTACCCCATCTTGCTTTACAGTGATATGGCTTTTTACTTCTTTTTTGTCACTCGAAATATGGCTGTTGGCTTTTTTTATCTTAGCTCCTGTAGTAAATAATTCAAAATGAATTTTTTTGTTGTCTACCCCGCTTTCTTCTAACGCTTTTTTAACACCAAAAATCATTTCTTCGGGGCCGCATAAAAAGTAATCATCAACAGTAGCAGGTTGTAGAATGGTATTACATAGTTGTTGAAATTTTTCGTGATCTATTCTGCCAAAATGAATAGGGGCGTCGGTTTTTTCTCTAGATAAAATATAGACGATACGGAATCTACCCATGAATTTATTCTTGAGTGATTCTAGTGCTTCTTTAAAAATGATGCTATGTCTGTTTCGATTACCATATACCAATGTGAACTGGCTATATGGCTCAGTAACAAGTGTTGTTTTGATGATTGATAAAATGGGAGTAATTCCACTACCTGATGCAAAAGCAACATACTGTTTTTTGGCATTGACATCTAATTCTGTGAAGAATTTGCCCATTGGGGGCATTGCTTCTAGTTGAGTGCCAGCTTTCAACCATTCGTTGGCCCAAGTAGAGAACATACCACCTGGAACTTTCTTCACAGCAACCCTTATTTCATTATCGAGCGGACTACTACAAATTGAATAAGACCTTCTTATTTCTTCCCCATTAATAGTTGTTTTAAGCGTAATATATTGTCCCTGCTTAAATACAAAATCGGATGCTTTATTTGCGGGCACATCTAATGCAATCGAAACGCAATCTGCAGTTTCTTGCCTCACTTCTTTAACGCTTACAGTTTCAAACTTAGACATTTCTTAATCCTCCCACTAAAATGGTAATCATATTATTGGTTAATTCTTCTGCGTTAATTTTTTGTGTTGATCTATGCCAACTTTCAATTCCACTAATGGCATGTAGAATAATCAACACAGCGGTTGGTGCATCAATTGATTTAATTTCTTTGTTCCGAATACCGGTTTCAATAATTGCAGCAAATCTTTTACGATACATTCTACGCTGGTTCTGAAAATTGGATAAGTAGGGATCAGACAAATGTTTCCATTCTCTATCACTTACATATACTTCTTCATAATGGTTCACCATTTCGTTGATATGAAAGCGAACCAGCTCCTCTACTTTTGCAATTGAGCTTGTTCTTTTAGATTCTACTTCATCCATATGTTGCATGAATCGATTGGCCACTCCAAAACACAGTTCATGTAATAACTCTGTTTTAGATTTGATATGATTATATAAGCTCGCTGCTTCTACACCAACTGCTTCTGCTAAATCGCGCATGCTGGCAGCTTTAAATCCCTTCTCTCTAAATAAGGAAGCTGCTTTGCTAACAATAACATCTTTCCTGCTACTGTTCTTTTCAATTTTTATTCTGGCCATGCAGCGAAGATAATATACTAACATGTGTTAGCAAAGAAAATCGTCAATTAATCTAGTTTTGTTAGTTTTTTAAGGCTTTTAGCGCATTTGGCTTGGGTTATCCGATAAACCATTAATTTCGCTGCCTTATTATAAAATCAATTTATGTCTTTAGTAGTTGTTGGTTCTATGGCTTTTGATGCCATTGAAACTCCCTTTGGGAAAAGTGATAAAATTATTGGCGGTGCAGGTACTTATATAGCCTGGTGCGCTTCTAATTATACCCCCGTTAAACAAATTTCTGTTGTAGGGGGAGATTTTCCTCAAGAAGAGCTAGATATCTTAACTGAGCGAGGAGTAGACTTAGAAGGAGTGCAGATTAAAAAAGACGAGAAGACCTTTTTTTGGAGTGGTCGCTACCATATGGACATGAATACCCGTGATACTTTAGATACACAGCTAAATGTGTTGGGAAGTTTTGAACCAGTAGTTCCAGATAGCTTCCAAGACTGCGAGTTCTTGATGCTCGGCAACCTTGCTCCCTCTGTACAGAGAAGTGTAATTGAGCAGTTGAAGACCAGACCAAAATTGATTGTAATGGACACCATGAATTTCTGGATGGAAATTGCCATGGATGACCTGAAGCAAACATTAGCAATGGTAGATTTATTGATGGTGAATGATAGTGAAGCGCGTGAGTTAAGTGGTGAATATTCTTTAGTGAAAGCCGCTGCCAAAATCATGCAAATGGGCCCCAAGTATTTAATCATTAAGAAAGGGGAACATGGTGCATTATTGTTCCATGGCAGCAAAGTATTCTTTGCACCTGCATTGCCTTTAGAAGAAGTATTTGATCCAACCGGTGCTGGTGATACTTTTGCTGGTGGCTTCATTGGTCATATTGCAAAAACAAAAGACATTTCTTTTGAGAATATGAAAACAGCTATTATTGTGGGTAGTGCAATGGCTTCGTTTTGTGTGGAGAAATTTGGTACACAACGTTTAAGAGAAATTAACAAAGCAGATATTGACGCAAGATTAGATGAGTTTGTGCAATTGGTGAATTTTGATATTCAGTTGGGTAATTAATAAAGTCATATAACGGGCCTTCCAAATTTGGAAGGCCTTTTTTTTAACACTAAAACTCCATAAAAGGAGACAGGGGGGAACAAAATGAAAGTAGCAGTTGTAGGCGCAACAGGATTAGTTGGAACTAAAATGTTGCAGGTTTTAGCAGAAAGAAATTTTCCGGTTACAGAAATAGTACCGGTTGCTTCTGAAAGATCAGTAGGAAAAGAAGTTGAATTTAAGGGTAAAGCGTATAAAGTAGTGAGTATGTCCGATGGCATAGCAGCAAAACCAGCAGTGGCAATATTTTCAGCTGGTGGTAGTACTTCTTTAGAGTGGGCACCTCAATATGCAGCAGCTGGCATAAGAGTGATTGATAATTCTTCTGCCTGGAGAATGGACCCCACTAAAAAACTAGTGGTACCTGAAGTAAATGCTGGGGTACTTACTAGTGAAGATTATATTATTGCCAATCCTAATTGTTCTACCATACAGATGGTGGTGGCATTGCAGCCATTGCACTTGAAATACAAAATTAAGCGAGTAGTGGTAAGCACTTATCAAAGTGTAACAGGTACGGGTAAAAAAGCAGTTGATCAATTGTTTAATGAACGTAAAGGACTGGAAGGAGAAATGGCATACAAGTATCCCATTGATTTAAATGTGATTCCTCAAATTGATGTATTCTTAGACAATGGTTATACCAAGGAAGAAATGAAAATGGTATTGGAAACCAATAAGATTATGCAAGACAATTCAATACGTGTTACGGCTACAACGGTTCGTATTCCAGTAGTAGGTGGTCATAGTGAAAGCGTAAACATTGAATTCGAAAATGACTTTACAGTAGAAGAAGTAAAAGCCTTATTGGCCGATGCTCCTGGCGTAATTGTGCAAGACGATTTACCCAATCAAATTTATCCAATGCCTTTGTGGGCACATGAGAAAGATGAAGTATTTGTAGGAAGAATTAGAAGAGATGAATCTCAAGACAAAACCTTGAATATGTGGATTGTAAGTGATAATCTTAGAAAAGGTGCAGCTACCAATGCGGTTCAAATTGCAGAGTATATGTTAGCAAATGGATTATTGTAAAATATTTTTTATTAAATAGGCATGCGTCCATTGATATTATTCTTGTTCATTATTGGCTGCATTGGCTGTGGGAAAAGCTTGGTTTTAAATAAAACGAATTCAAACTTTGTTCCTGTTACCGGTGAACAATTCTTCAAGGATGCAATGACGATGCAGTGGAAGCAACGTGATTCATTTGCTGTAAAAGAAATTCTGGCAGGCAATATCCCAAGATTTCTTTTGAAATTGATTCCCATCAATGTAATTGCAATAGATTCCACTACAGGAAAGGTTAATCGGGCAACTTATTATGTGATGCCCGATTACCTTAGTGTAGGCACCAATAAAAACTGGGCCAGAATTCCATTAACACCTATTGCGGCTCAGTTGATTGCTGATAGTTTGCAATGTTTTTTGCCAACACGTAAAATGGTGAATGATATTTATGCTAATGCAGCAATAAAGCTAACCCCTGTTCCCATGTATATTCATAGAGATAGTACCGTTACGATGTGGCAGCATCATTTAATTATAGAAGGGCAGCGTAAACAACAAAAGGGATTAATTGCTGGTATAAAAAAGGATGTAGTTATTAGCGACCTATTAACAAGATCTGCTAAAACAAATCGAGTAGCCATTTATGGTTGGCATTTGCCAGATGGAAAACCAATACAACCATTATACACAGGTCATGTTAACTGGTATGCCGATTATAGTCATGGAATTAGACTAATATATCGCAAAATAAAAGTCAATGGGAATTGGATGGATTACGCTAAAGTAATGGAGCACCCTATTCTAAGGAAACTCTTAAGCGATGAGTCTGTTGGTGATGTAATTCGATATTGAAATATTTAATAAATTGAGTGCAATAATTTTTCAATGAAAGCATTTTTATATTCTGGTTTATTGATTTTCATTATTGGTTGTAACGCTACTGAAAACAAGCAAAATGATATTAAGGTTGATAGTATTGTAATTAAAGCACCCAGTGTTTCTGCCGAAAGGGAACAGCCATCTAAAAAGCCTGTAGCTACTTATGCTATGCCTATTGATGATGGCATGGGCAATCTTAATAATTGGAAGTTTGCTGTCAATATTTATGAAACGACTAAAACGTTTAATTACAAAGTTAATGTTCAATATAAGGAAATTAGATCTACTGAGATAATACAGATTCCTAATTTTAATACAATGCCAGAAGTCTCTATAAAGCCTGGAAAGACTGGATTGGATTGCATGATTGGATTTAACGATGCCAAAGGTTTATTTAAAGAGTATATACAAGTAAGCGTAAAAAATGAACAATTGAAGGTTAAAAAAGTAAATAGTTATGCTGTTCGTTCATATCAACGAAAACTAAATTGATTTATTTACAAACAATTTATTTATAAAAGATGCGAAGTCTAGCTGTTTGTTTATTCATACTATTTGTTCTAAGTGCTAGTGCACAGAGAAAAGTGGATTCACCAATTGCAGAAAATTCAATTATTTCTCAGCTCTCATTCTATAGTCAAAAGAACGACCTAAAATCACTCAATCAATTATTCCCAAAATATATAGAACAGCTTCAAACACTCAAAGTGAAAGAAGAGTATGAAAAAGTAATCTCAAGCTTTCTAAAGATACGTCAGTTACCTTTTTATAAAAATATTAGTGATTCACTTCAAGCAGTTACTATGATGACTTATGGCATTGTATTAGCAGCTAATCAACAATACAATGAATCATTAGATGTATATGAAGAAATTAACCAAAAATATGGATCTGTTTTAAAAAGAGATATCCCATTGCAAGCACGCCTATACACTGAAATTTCATTTAATCATTCTAGTATGGGTAATCAAAAAAAAGACATTACTAGCGTTGAAAAAGCCATTGATTTAATGGAATCAAATTTTGATAAAATTAAACTGATGGATTATATAGCTGCTTATAATAATCTCTTTTATTACTATGGTGAATATGAAGATAATTTAGGTATTAAAACGACTTTTCTAAAGTTTAATACATTTTATAAAGCACAATTTATTAAGCCATCTAATACACCAGAATATTATTACGCAAAAAGGGTGTATCGTAAAATGCAGGTGAATGTAGCTATAGTAAATGAAGATCTTGTTTTGGCTAATAAAATTGTTCAACAAATCAAAAACGAAATTCAACTTTCTCCCCCAAATGAAAAACTTGCAGATATAAACTATTACTTGTCTTGCATTACTCTTTTATGTGATTACTATAATTATTATTCCGATAATCATACTGAAGGTGTTCGTCTAGGTAAAATGTATTTAGCTGAAGCCATCAAATATGAAGATCCTTTTAGTATGGTTTTGGCTCATTCTAAATTAGCCAATCAGTATAGAGAAATGAAAGAGTATAAACAAGCTATCTATCATGTGAATGCATCCTTGCAAGCATTTGAATTCCCACCTACTAGCATGAGTAAATTTGGATTGGAGACTATGAAAGCCATGAATCTATCTAGTCTTGCAATGCACGACTCAGCAATTGCAATTATGGAAATGAATATTAATACTTTAATAGAGATTCAACTCGGGAAAAAAATACCATTGCTAGAGGTAGATGAACAAAAATTGCTTGATCTGAATAATAATAGATACGTCAATATTTTTATTAGTTCTGCACTCATTTATAATGACGCGTTCAAGAAAACTCGCCAACAATCTTTTATTCAGAAATCTGAGAAACTAACAAAATTAGCATCTGTTTTATTTAATGAATTCTATAGAAAGGGTGCCTTTACGCCCACGCTGAATAATTTGCATAAAAAAATAGTTGAGTCATATTTTTTTATTGCACTTGAAAAGTACAAAAATGATCCTGCTTATATCATTAAAATGATTTCTACCATAGAAGCTAATTCTTCTATTCATCTTGCAAAGGAGTTTGAGCAGAAATTGTTGCAGTCTAATACTCCTATTGGTATGCTAAAAATTGATTTAGACGTTTTACAACAACAAAAAGAATTCTGGGTTTCTGAACAAGTTAAAAACGGTAAGCAAAAAAATTATGCAGACAAATTGAAATCAATTGAAACTCAGTTAAATGCATTAAACAAAAAAATCCAATCGTTAAAAAAGGGGTTTGTTGAATTAACTTTAAACGATTATTCTATTGCCAATGTGATGCAATTATTACCTAAAGACGAGGCTATACTTAAGTATTATGTTACGTATAATCATGTATATAAAGCTTACATTACTCATGACAATATTAAAATAGCATTTTTAGGAGAAAAATTACCAATTGAGCAACAAGTTAGTCAATTCGTAAATACACTCAAGAAACCAAACAAGCAAATTGGCTCGTCTTCAAAAGAATTATATCAATTATTACTTAAAAACGTATCCTCAAAAAATTTAACCATCATCCCCGATAATTTTTTAAATTATTTGCCATTTGAAAGTTTGCAAAATCCTTACTCAAATGACTACTTTGTAGCGCAAACCAATATTACCTATAACGCATCTATTGCACTTTGGTACTTGCACAATAAACAAACGCAAACTAATTCTTCTGTTAAACTTGCAACGTTTGCGCCTATTTATGAAAATACTATTTATAATAATACACAATTTCCGAATCTGCCCTATGCTAAAACTGAAGCTACTTCAATTGTTAATTTATTTGATGGAAGAGCATTTATAGGCCAGCATGCCACCAAAAATAATTTTCTGATTCAAAATAAATCTTACAGTGTTCTACATTGCTCTATGCACTCTGTGTTATATGATAATGATTTTAATCAATCATATTTGTTATTTGCCAATGCACAGCCAATGTATTTTAATGAATTATATACCAAGGCAATTCCTGCAGAGATGGTAGTATTAAGTGCATGTAATACTGGCGCAGGGAAACTTGTTGAAGGCGAGGGAATAATGAGTTTATCTAGGGCATTTACTTATGCTGGTGTAAAAAGTACTGTAGTTAGTTTGTGGCAAGTGCCCGATAAAGAAACTTCAGAAATCATGCTCTTATTTTATGAAGAATTAAAAAAAGGGCTAAGTAAACATGTTGCTTTAGCTAATGCAAAGCAGCATTTTATCAAAGCTAATCCCCTAAAACGACATCCTTATTTTTGGAGTGGATTTATTTTAATTGGTAATAATGATCATATTGTAGAGGCAACCCCTTGGATGATGTATTCGATTTTTACAATAAGCATTTTGTTAGTTAGTATCATTGTCTTTTTTAATAGAAAAAAGAATAACTAATATTTATTTTAATTTCTTGTACAGTCTTTCGGCTTCTTGTTTAAAGGGTTCTTCTAATTTATTGAAATCTTTAACTATTTCAAGCGCTAAATCAGGTTGGTTATTTTGTAAATAAGCTAATGCTAAGTACCATTTAGCAGTTAAGGAATAAATATTATTGAGTTCAACGGCTTTTTGTAATGTTTCTATGGCGGCAACACTATTTTTCAATTCTATATTACAAATGCCTATATATAAAGAAGAATAGTTTGTTTTTTGTTGTTCTTGAAGAATTATTAAATGTTTTATGGCTTCTTTAAATTCCTGCCGGTCGTAAGCTGCAAAAGCAATTTGTATTAAAGAGTCTTTATCGTTCTTGCTTCTTTCTGAAGGGGAAATAATATTCGGATATTCAGTATAAAATTCTTGAAATAATACTGAAGGCTTCGGATTTTGAGTATACTGATAAACTGCAATAAGCGTAAATGTGATGGTTATGGCAGCAGCTATCCAAGTAAAATACTTTCTCTGTAGGTATGGTTTTATAGTAGCTTTTTCAAATTGTTTGACAGTGGCTTTTATTCGGGCTCTTTCGTTAATATGTATGCTATTCTTTAAATTTTTCCTAAATGCAAGCTCTTCAGCAAAATGTTCATCATTATTCAATAATTCATTGAATGCCATTAACTCACTTGCCGTTAGTGTATTGTCAAAATAACCATTTAGCAATCTTTCTTTATCCATGATTGGTTTCAATTAATTTTCTCAATTGTTTAATACACCTTGATTTTTGACTTTTTACTACATCTTTATTGTCATAACCAAGTGCATTCACAATGTCACCTAGTTTTTTTTCTTGATAATAAAACAGTTCAAGAATTTTTTGACAATGGCTCCCTAGTTTTAAAAAATAAATTTGTAATAAATGAACTTGTTGTTCTTTTTGAACATGTTCCAAATCATCCCATTCTACACTAATCTCAATATCAAACGGTACGAACATTATTTTTTTCTTTTTTAAATGCTTTAATAGCATAAACTTTCCTATCCCAATTAAATAGGTGGATATAGCGCAATTTAGCTGTGATAATTTCCCTTTTTTTGCATGTTCAACCAAAGCAACAATTGCATCCTGATAAATATCAATTATATCTTCATCTGGCAGATTGTATTTTTTGGCAAAAGCTACAAAAACACCTTTATTATCCCTATAAACCTGCTCAAGAACCTTATAATTCTCTAAGGATAATTCCGCTTGAATTAAATCATCACTCATCATTAGTGTAAATATCCTTTAAAAGTAAATCCAAAAATAAAAATTGACTTTCTTGTTTACTTTTTTTTCTATTGAGTACTAATCATTGTATTCAAATATTAAAGTCATTCAAAATGAGCTATTTAAAACTTTTAACAACCTTATTTTTTCTTGGGATTCAATTATTTGCCTATTCTCAAGAAGAGAAGAAGTCTATTTTTCAACGAATAAAAGAGAAAACGAAGGCTACTTCTGAGCAAAGGGTCGAAAATACAGGCGATAAAATTGGCAATAAAGTAGGCGACAAAGCTGATGCTGCAGTGGATAGCTTATTGTCTGGGGCATGGTTTAAAAAGAAAAAAAAGACTGATGCTTCTAAAGACGAAAAAAAGAGCGGTAATGAGCAAAATAAAAAAACCGAGCAAGTTGAAGCGGATATTAATAGAGGAGTAGCAAATGGTGCATTTGCCGGAAATGCAGTAGGTAAATATGATTTTGTTGCAGGTGAAAAGACCCTTTATTTTGATGATTTTTCAAGAGTTGAGATTGGGGATTTCCCAGCTGATATTAACACCAACGCAAGTGGTGAAATTGTCACTATCAATGGTAAAGAAGGCAAATGGTTGAACCTGACAAAGAATGGCAACTTCTTATTTGATGCCATTAAAACCTTGCCTGAAAATTTCACCTTAGAATTTAATGCTGGTATTCAAAATGATCCAAGTAATAATTACAGTGGTTTGGGACTTATATTTTCTACTGTTAAAGAGGATTTATTAAAACAAAACTTTTTTAGTGCTGGTACTTCTGCTTTATTCTTACATCCAGGAGCAGCCGAAGCCTCTGTAAGTGTAATTAGTTCAAATACAAATGGTGTTTCTTTTGACAATCAAATTAAAATGCCTCAATGGGATGTGGCAGACAATCGTTTTGTAAAAGTATCTATTTGGAGACAGAAAGGTCGGTTAAGGGTTTATGCAAATGAAGATAAGTTAGTAGATATACCACGATTCTTTACCGAAAATGATGGTCAATATCAAATGTCTATTTGTAGAAACTTTTTTAATGAATGTTCTGTGTTTATCAATAATATCAAATATTCCATTGCTGCTCCAGATACCAGAAGCAAATTACTTACTGAAGGAAAATTCAGTACAACCGAAATTTTGTTCGACACCAATAGTGATAAAATTAAACCTGAGAGTAATGCGATTATTGCGGATATAGGTAAAATCTTAATCGATAATCCTGGACTTAAAATTAAAATCATTGGTCATACTGACAGTGATGGTAATCCTGCTGCAAACCAAACACTCTCTGTTAAGCGAGCAGAAGCTGTTAAAATGAGATTTGTATATGGCTTTGGTATAGATGAAACCAGAATTATCACTGATGGTAAAGGGTCTTCAGAAGCTTTGAATACCAATAAAACACCTGAAGAAAAAGCAGCCAATAGAAGAGTAGAATTTATTAAACTTTAAAAATGTATTTATGAAAATAGTTGTTACGATTATATGTCAGTTAATATTAGCTACCAGTTTTGCCCAATTTAGACTACATACTAAATGGGTGAATAGCTTAACAGTTACTTCTGGACCAAATCAAGGCTTACCTAGAATAGCAAGAGAATTAATTTTTGCTACACCCGAAGCAAATACCTTAAAAATGATTGATCCGTTTAGTGTTATTCCAAGACCAACTAAGCCCATTAGTTTTGATATGGAAAATGGGGTATATGTAAACAATGTAGGTAGTTTTGATTTTAAGACATATGATCCTGCTAAGCTTCGTTATGTAATTGCATTGCCTTCGATTAGACTTTCTGATATTATAGAAGGAGGTAGAAAAAAAGGAAGAGCAAAGAGGGTTTATTTAGCGTTTTATAAATTACCATTTGATAGTACTAAGTTAGCTGTAGTTGAAAAACATACTAATTTAAGTTGGACAATAGATAACAAATCTCCCCGAATTTTTCCTGTTTCAGGTAGTTTAGAAGACTTTGATAAAATCGCAGTTAATATTGATAGCGTTATTTTTACTGCCGCAGCAGGAACAAATACTGGAATTAATGCTAAGTCGGCCAATAGCATTATATCAAAATTTCAGCCTACCCAATCATTACAAGTTAGTCCAACTAAAACTAAAATGTATGAGGACATTTTTAAGGATCTTCTTGAACCTAATGATGAAAACTTATTAAACCCACTTAGAACAAGTACTTCTTTCAGATTAACCATAACCCTTATTGAAAACCTGAGGATTGACAATGCTGATGAAGCTGGTTTTAAGAATCTTAATTTAAGCATGATTAATAAAGGGGAATACTATGGCACTTTAAATGCAACAGTTAAGCATCAGTCATCTGTTATCACTAACTTGACTATTTTTGATAGCCCAATTAAAATCTCTGGTGACTCATACGCACACTTCACATATTGGGGGCCCAACGAAAGAAGACCAGTTGCCAATAGTTCATCCATCTTTACTATTCCAAGAGCAAATTTTGAAACGTCGAAACTGTTTATAATTGGAGGTTTATATGAAGGAAATTTAGTTGCAGGACCAGCAGGTAATTATTCAACTCAAAATAATTTTGCAATAATCAGTTCAACCGATAATTCCAGAAATATTTTTCTAAAAGACCTGAAAAATGGCGCCAATAGCTACATCATTAGTAAAAACGGCGTTGACTACTGGAAAATTTATTTTGACATCATTGCAATCAACTAGTATATGAAAAATGTATTAAGCGTACTTCTTCTACTATCGTCTATTTTATACGCTAAAGCACAAAACTTCAATTGCGACTCTTTAAAAAGACAGTTCAATGTAGAAATTGCCAATGCCAAAAAAAATGGCGCTGATAAACAAACATTGGATCAATTAGAAGCCATTAAAAAGCAAACAATTGATTTGTTTTGTAATAGTTCAAAAATGGCAGCTCCTGAATATTCTAGTAATAATAATTCAGTGAAGTCGGCTTTATCAAAAAATGAAAAGAGCAGTCAGTTTAAAGCTGCATTTTCAATTAGTCTTAATATTGAAGCCTATGATGCCGAAACACCGATTAAGGCAATTTTTGATTATGCCATCAACAAAGAAGGTAATCAAATGCTAATTGATCAAGCTGGATTATCTAAAGCAGGAAAGCTTGCAGAACAAATGCAACAAGAAGATGGCACACTTGATGCATGGATTATTGAGCAATCAGGAAAAAGTACTTTTTATATTACTTCTAAGGAAGAGGGGAAGATTGCTTTAATCAGCAATCTTCAACAATATATGATTCGCCCAACGAGTAAAGCCCAAATAAAAGTCACACCCTTAAAACTCAAAAGAAAAATTGCTGGCTATGATTGTATGGCCTTTAAAATAGCAGGTCAAGATAAGGGAGAAAAATTTGATTTGACATGTTGGATAACAAATCTAGCCCTACCATTTAAACATGGCAATTTTCCAATGTTTAGTATGATGAACGCAGGTCCATTGGGTATTCCTGGTAATCCACTCAGAGCTATTTTAGCTTTTGAAGGTAGTTTAGATAATAAACCAATAAAAATATCAGTTTCAAGGATTGTACCAAATAATCAAACCATTGTTTTAGCAGGGTATCAAATCTTAACAACGTCAACCATGTAACAATAGTGGTTAAATTTTTACCTACTTAATCTTCTATCGCTCTATTTAAGAACTGTAACATGGGTTGCATCGTAGCAAAACAGGTAATGATTTTTTTGATTAGTTTTTTATCAATTAGTTCTTCATCTGATATTGGAACAGAAACGATAAAATTTTTCAACTTGATATAATCGATAGCAGGGTTGTCTTTATCATATCCTTTGGGCTCTCTAATTAACGACATTCCTTCTTCTCTTGATAAGTCGCCGAAAGTTTTTTTGAATACTTTATTATCTAAAATGCCTTTGAAATCTTCCCAATTGTAGTCAATTTCTTGTCTTACTTTTTTTATTTGATCGGGTTCGCCGCCATACAATCCGCCACCAATAAAGCTTTTGCCTCCTGGTTCGCAATGAAAATAGTAACCAGCTAGCCAAGACTTTTTTCCGCCTTTTACAAAGTAGGCAGCCATATTATTTTTATAAGGGTCTTTGTTTTTACTGAATCGAACGTCTCTATTAATTCTAAATATGCAATCCTTATAAGATAAAACAGCAATATCCTGATCAAATTGGCCAGCCTGTGCTAAAATTTGATTCACTAATTCAATGAAATTTTCTTTTGCTGCATCATAGTCATTCCTATGTTCATTAAACCATTCACGAGAATTATTTTTTTTGAGTTTGGTTAAAAACTGTAATGTTTTAGGATGGAGCATTTTTATGGTTTAATCAGGTTGATGAATTCTTGTTCTGTAATGATTTTTATGGTATTTATTTTTTTCGCTTTCTCTAATTTACTTCCTGCATCTGCTCCCACTACTAAGTAATTTAATTTACTACTTACACCACCTAATATGCTTCCACCTGCTGATTCAACCATTGCTTCTGCTTGCGATCTTTTTAATTGTTCCAGCGTTCCTGTAAAGAGAAAACTTTGTCCTATAAGATTCCCATCGCTCATCACTTCTTTTTTGCTGTTTTCCATTTGAAGCCCCAATTCAGCTAATTCATGTAGCATGGCAATATTTTGGGGGTTTCCAAAGAAACCTTGGATACTCTTTGCTACTTTGATACCTACGTCTTCTAGTTGTAACAGTTCTTCTTCAGTTTTGTTGATAAATTCTAGAATATGAGACACTGC